>JAGFXN010000276.1 GCA_017861215.1 Deltaproteobacteria bacterium
CTCGCCGTTGATCAGGCCGGCAACGATCTCCGCTTGCGGATGGCGGAAGGCCTGATAGCCAAAGACCTTGAGCAGGGTTTCCTGTGGATTTCTGTACATAGCGCCAGCCCCGTTCAACAGATGTGCCTGTGCCGCACGGAAGTCGAGCTTCACCGGCAACCTGCTGACGGCATTGGTGTACGGGCCAATACCAATCATGGATAGGTGCCGATAAAGCTCCGGCAAAGAGTACCATGGCTGCCGGTAACAGTACAGAAGAGCTTTTTGCCGCGACTTGATTCATGCCTTTCCGCAGCATAGGATGGTACTGCCGGCGCTGCAGTCGTCTCCAGGGGGACGGTCGTTGCTGCCAGGCAAATCCTGCCAGGCAACGCAACCTTGTGGATTTTTTATTTTGCTTCGTGGTAGAGTTGCAGCCGGGTATAAATCCAGGCACCAAAGGAACCATTCATGTACAGACTGAAAATAGTAACTTCATTTGCGGCTGCCCATAACCTGAACAACTACCAGGGGGAGTGCGAAAACCTGCATGGCCACAACTGGCGGGTAGAGGTGGCAGTGACCGCCCGCGAGCTCGACAAGGCGGGTCTCTGCATAGATTTCAAGATACTCAAGGCGGCGACCAAAGAGCTTCTCGGCACCCTTGATCACAAATATCTCAATGAGCTCACCTGTTTTAGCGGACAATCACCGTCTTCCGAGAATATTGCCAGATACATCTATCACGAGCTGGGCAAAAAGTTTAATGACGGCAATGTGAAAGTGGTGATGATAACTGTCTGGGAGTCTGATTTTGCCTGCGCCAGCTACTATGAGGAGTGATGCCGCCGAACTTGCCGAGGTCTTTTCCTCGGTTCAGGGTGAAGGTCTGCTGCTCGGCTGCCGACAGGTTTTTATCCGCTTCCTGGGGTGCAACCTCCGCTGCGACTACTGCGATACCAATGTCGGCGTTGCCGTCGACACCTGCCGGATGGAGCTGACCCCGGGGCGGCACGATTTCCGGATGCTGGCAAACCCTGTCGACATGCAGCAGGTGATTGCCCTGCTGGAGCGGTGGCAGGGCGGCTGGCCGAAAGTGCATCACTCCATTTCACTGACCGGCGGTGAACCGCTGCTGCACGTCGATCTTCTTCATGCCTGGCTGCCGCGGCTGCGGGCTCATCTCCCCGTTCACCTGGAAACCAACGGCGTCCTGCCTGCGGCTCTGGCAAAGGTTGTCAAGGAGATCGACTATATAAGCATGGATATCAAGCTCCCTTCATCGTCCGGCGAAACCTCTCTCTGGGAGCACCATCAGGAGTTTCTCGAGGTGGCGGCCGCCGCAGACACTGCCGTAAAGGTGGTGGTAAATGCCTCTACCGAGCATTGGGAGCTTGAACGGGCGGCACGGATGATTGCCTGCATTGATGCCGACATGCCTCTTATCATCCAGCCGGAGACGGCAACGGATCTCACGATCCGGATTTCGCCGCTTGGCCTGATGGAGCTGCAGGAGATCGCCGCCGCTATCCTCGCTGATGTCCGCATCATCCCCCAGACGCACAGATTTATCGGCCTTCTCTAAACGCCGCATATTTAACTTTACAAGCAGATTGCCGCAGTCTATATTTCATCGGTTACGTAGTGAAATAAAGGCGGGCGGGGATTTCCTTCCGCCTGATAACAGCAGTCACCTACATGTCAATTGATAAAATCCGCAATTTTTCCATAATCGCCCACATAGATCACGGCAAATCAACGCTTGCCGACCGCCTGCTGGAATACACCGGCGCACTCTCCGCCCGTGAAAAGCAGGATCAGTTTCTCGACAAGATGGATCTCGAGCGGGAGCGCGGCATCACCATCAAGGCTCAGACGGTCCGCCTCAACTATACCTCCAATGACGGCATCGACTATATTCTCAACCTGATTGACACTCCCGGTCACGTTGACTTCACCTACGAGGTCTCCCGCTCTCTGGCCGCCTGTGAAGGTGGACTGCTGGTGGTTGACGCCTCACAGGGGGTCGAAGCGCAGACTCTGGCCAATGTGTACCTCGCCCTTGATAACAATCTTGAAGTATTTGCTGTGATCAACAAGATAGATCTGCCGGCTGCCGATCCGGACCGGGTGATTCAGGAGATCGAGGATATCATCGGCATCGATGCCCATGATGCCGTGCTTGCCAGCGCCAAGGAGGGGATCGGCACTCACGAGATTCTCGAGCAGATACTGAAAAAGATCCCGGCTCCCAAGGGGGATGCGAAAGCCCCGCTCAAGGCGCTGCTCTTTGATTCCTGGTACGACCAGTATCAGGGCGTCATCATCCTGGTGCGGCTGTTTGACGGCACACTCGCAAAAGGGGACCGGATTCTTCTGATGTCGACCGGCCGGACCTATGAGGCGCTGAAGGTCGGTGTTTTTTCCCCGGTCATGACCGAGATTGCGTCTCTCTCGGCGGGAGAGGTCGGCTTTGTCATTGCCGGCATCAAGGATGTTGCCGACGCCAAGGTCGGTGATACCCTGACGCACGCTGTTACCCTGAAAACCAAACCGTGCAAGGAAGCGCTCCCCGGTTTCAAGGAAGTCAAGCCGATGGTCTTTTCGGGGCTGTACCCGATCGATACCTCCCAGTACGAACAGCTGCGCGATGCGCTGGCAA
>JAGFXN010000077.1 GCA_017861215.1 Deltaproteobacteria bacterium
CAAAATCCGGCAAAAATAAACCGAAACACAAAAAAGTCAGGAGTCAATAATGCCAACTTTTATTGCGCTCATTCTGCTCGGTGGTCTGGCAGGTGTGACAAGCGGACTGATTGGCATCGGCGGTGGAATCATTATCGTTCCTGCCCTGGTGCTGTTTTTTGGTTTTTCCCAGCAACTGGCGCAGGGGACCACGCTGGCACTGATGGTGCCACCACTAGGTGCATTGGCAGCATGGACCTATTACCGGCAGGGGTTTGTAGACATAAAAACAGCTGGGCTTATTTGCCTTGGTTTCCTGATTGGTAGTGTCTTGGGCGCCGATCTGGCGATTCGTCTTCCAACAGAAGTCCTGACCCGGACATTTGGGGCGGTTTTGGTGGCTATCGGACTGAAAATGCTGCTCATGGGGTGATTTGTGCTTAAAAACGAATTGGCAAACCAAAGGAAATTAGTATCGCGTACGCCCCAAGATGAACCGTCCAGTGAAACAATTGATATTGATATAACCATCCATATTTTCACAGTTTCAGCTACTTTGGTCGGAGTCTGTCTGACGGTTATCGGCATTTTCATCATGAGTCGTCGTCTTGCCCAGGTTAAAAGCTTCGGTGAAGTGCTGCTGGCAATAGATGCTTTCTTGTTCCTTGGCGCTTGCTTTTTATCTTACGCTGCGCTGAAAAACCGGCGTAAAGGTCGCCGACATCGGCTGGAACGATTTGCCGAAGAGATATTTTTCGTAGCTCTTGCCTTTATGGTCTTCATTTGCGCTTTCATTATCTATGAGTTGGCCTGATACGATTTATACCCCGTATGATAAACACCGGTTGCGAAGCTTCTTGCCATCATGAGCGATTAGGCAAGTTAAGGCAGCCTGTGTATTCACTCTGAAGTAATACTTTCCCCCACAAGACATACTCCACTCACCTTCGCAGAGAAACCCTCATGCCTTGCATTTTCATTGAATGCCCTTTCATGCAAATCATTGCCTGCCGTTCCCGAACGGTAATTGTCCCGGCAGCTACCGGCAATATTTTTCAAGATTTTCCCTAAAACTTCATTTCCACGATATTATTGTCTTGAAGGAACTGCTGTCCCTTAGCGCCAGCACCTGATCCAGGCGACGTCATGTGCCGGGAGCAATGACCTCTTCGCCAGGCGCGCCTCGCTTGCCGGGGAGCCAAGCCACGTGCGAGCCGAACAGCACCGCAGGAAGGAGATGAATTATGGCTGGGGAAAAGAAAGACAATTTATACGGCATACCCGGTTTCTTCTGGAGGTACGCCGTGGCACTCGTCTTTGCCACGGTTTTTATCTCCGTATGGAATACGTATTTCAACGTCACCACACCGGTGCGCACTACGATCAATTACAGCCAATTTATAGAGCAACTGAGCGCAGGCAATATCAAATCAGTTTCCATAAAAAAAGAAGACGTGAGCGGGGAACTGGTGAAAGAAGTGAGCCTCCCTTTGCCGGGAATAGCAAAACCCGCCCCGGTGAAATACTTCCAGACCATCCTGCCTTCTTTCCAGGGTGAAGGCCTGCTGTCCCAACTGAAGGAAAAGAATGTAATCATCAGCATAGAATCTTCTGAAAAGAGTGCGTTGTGGCAAGTGTTGCTCGGCATACTGCCATGGGCACTGATCATCGGTTTCTGGATTTTCATGTTGAAAAAGAGTCAGCAGATTCAGGGTGGCGCGGGAGGTCTTTTTACCTTCGGAGCTAGCAAGGCAAAATTGTTTGATGTCCAGAAAGCAAGGGTGACCTTTAAAGACGTAGCCGGGATGGAAAGTGTGAAGCTGGAACTGAAAGAAACCATAGAGTTTCTGAAAGACCCCTCCCGCTTCGAAAAAATCGGGGCAAAAGTCCCGAAAGGAGTTCTCCTGGTCGGTCCTCCAGGAACAGGCAAGACTCTTTTTGCCCGGGCAACGGCAGGAGAGGCCGCAGTGCCTTTTTACAGCATCAGCGCTTCCGAGTTCATAGAGATGTTCGTGGGGGTCGGCGCCTCGCGCGTCAGGGATATGTTCAAAACGGCAAAAGCCAGCCAGCCGAGCATTATTTTCATCGATGAGATCGATGCGGTCGGGCGGACGCGAGGCACCGGTCTGGGCGGCGGACATGATGAACGGGAGCAGACGCTGAACCAGCTGCTCAGCGAAATGGACGGATTCGATCCCCATGAAGAGGTGATCGTTATGGCAGCGACTAACCGGCCGGACGTTCTCGACCCGGCACTGTTGCGGCCGGGAAGGTTCGACCGGCATATCGTCATAGACAGGCCGGGGTGGAAGGAACGGCTGGCGATCCTTGAAATCCACGCCCGGGGCAAAAAACTGGCGGAAAATGTGAATTTTGAAACTCTGGCCAAGGGTACACCCGGCATGACCGGTGCAGACCTTGAGAATCTTGCGAACGAAGCCGCACTGGTCGCCTTGAGAAAGAACAAGGAGACGATAGACATGAGCGACTTTGCCGAAGCAGAAGACTGTATTCTGATGGGCGCGGTAAAAGAGATTACCATCAGCGACACGGAAAAACGGATCACCGCCTATCATGAGGCGGGACATGCCCTTGTCGCCTGGAGCTTGCCAGGAGCTGATCCGATCTACAAGGTGAGCATTATCCCCCGCGGCATGGCGCTGGGGGTGACGCAACTCCTACCCGGGGAAGACCGGCATTATTATCCACGCACCTATCTCATGAACAAATTGAGCATCTGCCTGGCCGGCAGGGTTGCGGAACAGATTGTCTTTGACGATATCAGCAGCGGTGCGCAGAATGACCTGAAAGAAGCTACTTCGCTGGCCGAGAAGATGGTGGCCCAGTGGGGGATGAGCGACAAGGTCGGACCGATTAACCTCGGTCGCGGCGAAGAGCACCCGTTTCTGGGCAGGGAACTGTCCCTGCCGAAGCGGTACAGTGAAAAGATGGCCTGGCTGATGGATCAGGAAATCCAGAAAATAATCGTTGCGGCAGAATCAAAGGCCACCGAGATAGTGGCAGGAAAAAGAGACATCCTTGAGGCGCTGGCAGAGGCGTTGCTGAAAGAAGAAATACTTGAAAAGGCCGATGTGGAGCGGATCATACATGGCGGGGCAGAACTTCCTGACCGGCATCAAAACCGGGAGATAGATCCGTTATCAACCTGCAAGCGGTAGTTGGACGCGGATATACGCGGCTTTATGCCGATTAAACAAAGAAATACGCCATTACAACGGCTCGCCGGAATGGTATAAAAGCTTTTAGTGGTGGGTGGCGTCAGCTGTCATATGTTGTTTTTGCTTGGCTGAAGTGACAACTCCGACAAGAAAAACACCACCCAACACGCCACCGGAGTCGTGAAAGCCGGATTGACAAAAGCACCGGCAACAGTGATCAGAAAATAATCTTACTACGAGGAACATCAAACCATGATGCGATTTTCCATTCTGCTTGTGTCTCTGTTGCTGCTTCTGGTCTGCAGGACTCCATCCTTTGGAGAGCCTCACCCTGGACAATCCGTTCGCATAGGCGCCTTTAACCTTTATCCAGCCATCTTCAAGGCAGAAAACGGCACCATTCAAGGGTTCTACGTTGACTTTCTGGCGGAAATCGCCAAAAGGGAAGGCTGGCACATTGAATATGTTTACGGCAACTGGGCTGATGGCCTGGCCCGTATCAAGAGCGGCGAAGTCGATGCCCTCACCAGTGTTACCTGGACGCAGGAGCGTACCGCCTATATGGACTACGGCACAGTACCGCTGCTTACCGTCTGGAGTGAACTCTATGTAGACGAAAAATCATCCATTGACAGCATCCGCCAGGTTGAGGGCAAGAAAATTGCCGTGATGAAGGGCGATACCAACGGCGCCAATTTCCGGAACCTCGTTGAAAAGTTTGTTATTAACTGTCAGATCGTTGAGTACGGAAACTTCGATGAGATTTTCAAGGCTATCTCCTCCCGCCAGGTTGACGGCGGCGTTGTCAGCAACATCTTTGGCGCGGCAACACAGCATAAATACAGCGTAAAATCTTCCGGGGTCATCTTTAATCCATTCGATATATTCTTTGCAGTGGCCAAGGGTAAAAACCGCAAGATCATCGAAACCCTGGACAGATATCTCTCGGATTGGCGTGCCAACGAAAACTCCCCCTATCATCTGGCTCGACAGCGCTGGTCTCACGGAGACTCCGCCGCTATCCATGTCATCCCGCGCTGGCTTACGAAAACACTGGCTGCTCTCGCAATAGCGTCCGGTGCGGCGGCAATCTTCATTATCCTGCTCCGCACCCAGGTGCGGCGCAAGACTGCGGAACTCATCGCGCAGGCGGCCGAGCGCAAAAAGATTGAGGAAACACTTTTTTTCATAAACGAGAGCGGCTTGAAGTATCGGGAGGATGAGCTTCTGGCTGCCCTCACCGCCCATCTGGCATCATGCCTTGGCGTTGAGTGCGCCTTTGTCAGCCAGTTCCTCCCCGAAAAAAACAGATTGAGGACCCGTGGTCTTTACGCCATGGGTGCCAGAGCCCGGGATATTGAATATGATGTGAGCGGCACACCGTGCGCCAATGTCATTAACAAGGAACTCTGCTTCTATGCCAGCGATGTCGTCCGGCTGTTTCCGGAAGACAGGCTCCTGGTCGATATGGGTGCCGAAGGTTATGCCGGCAGCCCCTTATGGGACTCTCACGGCAACGGCATCGGCCTGGTAGGAATCATCAGCCAGCATCCCCTCCAGAACAGGGCGCTGCTGGAAACCATCCTGCAGATAGTAGGCACTCGTGCGGCCCAGGAACTTGAGGCAATCAGTTATCTGGAAAAACTGAAATTAAAAAACTTCATTATCGAGAATATCAAGGATGCTGCCTATCTGGTTTCTCCTGACGGGAAGTGTCGTGAAGTGAACGAGGCGGCATCGATCATGCTCGGGTATACCCGGGAAGAGCTGCTATCAATGTCTGTTTCCGAATTGACGCCAAACTTTCCTGCGGAAGATTGGCCCGCTCATTGGGAAGAACTGAAGCAAAAAGGGAATCTCCAATTCGAGGGAGCTCACCGCACAAAAGACGGTCGTGATATTCCGGTGGAAATTAAAGCGAATTACTGCAAGTACGGCGATCTGGAATTCAATTGCGGCATTGTCCGTGACATTTCGGAACGGAAAAAAGCGGAAAGAGAAATGCAGACTCTTATGGTTCAGCTGAACCAGTCACAGAAAATGGAATCCGTAGGCCGCCTGGCTGGTGGCATTGCCCATGACTTCAACAACCTGTTGACCCCCATCCTCGGCTACTCCGAAATGTTGAAGAGCGCCATCCCTGCCGATAGCCCTGACAGGAAAAAAGTCGAGAGCATCATCAAGGCAGCAGACAAGGCGAGGATACTGACCCAGCAGCTTTTGAGCTTCGGCCGCAAACAGATTCTTGAAATGAAAACCGTCGACATCAATGAGGTGGTAACTTCCTTCCAGTCAATCCTGCTCAGGACCATCCGCGAGAATATCGTCATCAAGCTTCACCTGACGACGGAAATTTGCGGGATCAGGGCAGACAGAAACCAGCTTGAGCAGATCATAATGAATCTGGTTGTCAACGCCCAGGACTCGATCAAGGACAACGGCATCATCACCATTGAAACCGCACCGGTTACCCTTGATGAAGAATACGTCCGCCAGCATGTCGACGTTACGCCGGGCAACTATCTGCTGCTGGCGGTTACCGACAGCGGCTGCGGCATGGATGAGGAAACGCTCTCTCATCTTTTTGAGCCATTCTTTACCACAAAAGCGGTTGGCGAAGGGACCGGACTGGGGTTGGCAACAGTCTACGGCCTGGTGAAACAGCATAATGGTCACATCTGGGTATGCAGCGAGGTGGGCAGAGGTACTGCTTTCAAAATGTATTTCCCGATAGTTGCCGGAAAACCGGCTGTTGACGCAGTGAAGGCATCAGAACAAACAGCAATAGACGCGGCCGGTTGCACCGTCATGCTGGTTGAAGACGACGAAATGGTCAGGACGCTGGTGTCCGAGCTGTTGCTCGATCATGGATTCACGGTACTTGTGGAAGAAAATCCGCAACAGGCCCTGAAGATTAGTGAAGGTCAGCAGATAGACCTGCTGGTGACGGATGTTGTCATGCCCGACATGAACGGCCCGGAACTCCACCAACGGCTGTTAAAAAGCCACCCCGGCATGAAGGTGCTGTATATGTCAGGCTACACCAACAATGCCATTGTCCATCACGGAGTTCTTGACGCCGGCATAAACTTCATCCAGAAGCCCTTTGCAATCAATGACCTGGCCAAGAAGATTGATGATGTTTTGAACGGACCGTTAAACCGATAAGCAGCCAATCGGTGAGCGTGGGCAGTGCCCTGCACAGAACGTATTATTGCGCCAGAAACTTTGCCACGATAAAGCCGGCTATGCCTGCGGCGTCGTTGAGGTCAAAGAGCGGCACATCCGCTTCCAGTCCGGCGTCGCTGGCAATGGCGATAAGGGTCGGATCATGGTTTTCGCCACGACAGATAAGGGTGGCGCTCCGTTCGCTGCGATGCACCTCGATCTTGGGAAGGTCACCCTGCTTGAACCCTTCGGTGAGCACGATATCAACATCGCCAAAATAGGTGGCGATAAGCTCGCGCAGCGGTGGCGAATCGCCATGCCTCTTTATCAGGGCAAGCTTCTCCGGTGAAGAGATCAGCATCGTGTCGGCCCCGGCTGCGCTCAACCGGTAGCTGTCCTTGCCGGGATGGTCGATATCGAAGCGGTGGGCATCGTGCTTGATGACCCCGACCCGCCAGCCACGCCCCTTCAGTTCGGCTATCACCTTTTCCAGCAGGGTGGTTTTGCCGGTTCCCGATTTGGCCACAAAAGACACCGCCTGCAGCGGCTTCAGCGTTGCGGCATCCGGCTGGCCGCACTCCTCCGGGTCCCCCTGGAGCTTGGCCACGGCATGGGAAACCGCCGGCCAGACCGCCTCCAGATTCTCTACCGCCCCCTTCGGACTCCCCGGCAGGTTGATGATGAGCGTTTGCCCGCGGATACCGGCAATGGCCCGGGAGATCATGGCATGCGGGGTCTTCTGCAGGCTCGCGGCCCGCATCACTTCCCCGAATCCGGGGATGAGCCGGTCGAGGACCGGCAGGGTTGCATCCGGCGTCACGTCCCGGGGGGAAACACCGGTACCGCCACAGGTGAGGATCAGGTCGAAAGCGCTGCTGTCGGCCCACTCCCGCAAGCGGGCAGTTATCAGCCCGGCCTCGTCAGCTATCACCTCGCAGCGGCTGGTAGTTACCCCGCGCCGGTCAAGCCAGCTCTCCAGTGCCGGACCGCTGGCATCGGCCCGTTCGCCGCGTGCCCCCCGGTCGCTCAATATCAATAGCGCTGCCCTCATGATTGCTCCTTCCGCCGGTATGTGCCGCTCTTGCCGCCCTCCGTGAAGAGGAGAGTACCGTCGCCGCTGGCAATGCTCTTGTCGGTCCTTTGCACCTGTCATACCGGTGAGGGCGGCCAGCGACTGCCGCGTGATGAATGGCCTGGGGTGGAAAGCAGGGGCAATGGGGTGATAGTGGCGGCCTACGCCCGGAAACCGCCCATGCGAAGCGCCTCAGATAGGTCACTGGTACAGATGTAGCACTGAAGGGTGATTCTTTCTGTTGACTGCATACCAAACTGGTCTGCCTGGCATCCCCGATGTCAATCCTGCACATGCGTGCCGCCACAGAAAAAAGACGGAGCCGCTAGTCAGCCACTGCCCATTGATTCCTGCCGCCATGCTTGGCCTGGAGCAGGGCCTTTTCCACCCGGTTGAGACAGTCAACCACCGTCTGCCCAGGCAGATAATTGCAGACACCGAGACTCACGGTGGTACGGATTCCCGGCTTGTTGACCTTGAATTCCGTCATCTCCACGGTCTGGTTGATTTTCTGCGCCACCGACAGAGCTCCCTCCAGCCCGGTTTCAGGCAGCAGGAAGAGAAACTCTTCACCCCCCCAGCGCGAACAGACATCCTCACTCCGAACGCACTCCCTGAGAACGCAGGACATCTCTACCAGAACATCGTCGCCGACATGGATACCATAGGTCTCATTGATATTCTTGAAGTCGTCGATATCGACAAGGATAATGGAAAAAGTCCTCTTGTGCCGCTCAGCGCGACTGTGTTCCTGCTCGATTTTTTCCATGATATCCCGACGGTTCGCCAGGCGTGTCATCGGATCGATCCGGGAAGCGAGCTCGAGCGAACGGTTCATCTCAACAAGCTGGGTCTTGAGTCGCTCGATCTCCCGTCCAGAGTCTTCAGCCTGCTTGGTGGCGCGCTTGAAAAGTTCATAAAGGCGACTGAATTCGTGGGTGAGCGGATTTCCCATATCCTTGCCAACGGTTATGACCAGCTCATAGTGACGCTGCTCCTCTTTGCTCAAGGCAACAAAACCTCTGTCTGATCTGTTCATATACTCCTCCAGTCTCCCGCTGTCGCAACAGTACTTGCAGACACTATCCGGCACATCTTATAATGAACAAATATACCGCTTGAACGTGAGCTTTACAACAACGGATCTGACAAAATATCAGGCCGTTCATCGAAAGCAGCAAGCGGCCAGGAGCTCGCTGCCGCGGCTCCCTTTCTCCCTGCACCTGAATATCCCCCGGGAGACAGCCATGGCAATGAGGTTTCACCGGTTAGCCGGAAAGCTCCCAATGCACAGGTCCTGTTTGCACACATGTACGGTACGCACCCTGCTTACCGACTTCAGCATTTGCTGACAATATGCACCAGACTATGTGTTGTAAGCTATTCGCGAATGTGATAACAACTATGTCTGCCTTTGTTGCCCGGTAAATATATTGATATATCCGACTGGGTATCAGATTGGTTACCAGAGCAGCAAACATGCTTCATAGAGAGTTTTCATGTAGACCCATGACTCTCTCATGCTGCAGAACAAAAATCTGCCATTGTCTGCCGGGAATGTTCTATGGGAAGTGCCGGAGAAAAATTGAAATGCATCAGCTTGAGCGCTAACTCCAGCCCAGCACAAAGCAACGAAAAGGAGATCTTCAGAGCCAAGCTCATCAACAAGCTGAACTATATCAATTTCAGGGACGGTTACATTCAGGTCAACTTCAGACACAACAAATACGACCGGGCTATATCGCTCGACGCCACCCCTCTGCCGTGCCTCGACGACCGTCTCGAATGTGTCTGGGCAAGACCGGGAGAAATTCACGACAAGCTGCAATCATATACATTTGAAAACTTTTTTGTGATAGACGGCCAGACGCTGATCGTCGTCGAGCCGGACGTTCTCGACATCAGCCAAAGCGGCGCAGTTTTCAGCCTGCCGAAAACCTGCATGCAGGTAAGTTGCAGGAAATTTGTGCGGAGCCAATGCAAAGAGGTAAATGTTCAGTTCGTACAGAACGGCGCCATGTTTCTCGGTTCCCTGGTAGATTCCAGCGCGGTGTCGTTTCGTGTTGAGCTGTACACGAACCCTCCGCAGACCTTCCAGTGGATAAATCCCGAGTTTCCGGTACATCTGATTTTTTCAACCGGCAAAGACATCATCTTCTCCGGAGAGTGCCGGATCATCAAACAGAAGTTCGGCCAGGTTACCAGATCTTTTGTGCTTGAACCAATAGCCCAGCAGATTCAGAGATTCAAGCCGAAGGAGTATCGCAGCACCAGGCAGGAGCTTGCACCTCTGCCAAATATCCGCTTCAAATATCCGTTAAGCGGCAAAATGATTGATCTGAAAGTAATAGATCTTTCCGGTTCAGGTTTTGCCGTTGAAGAGGATGAAGAGCTCTCGGTATTATTCCCCGGCCTGATAATCCCGGAAATTGAATTACGCTTCGCTAACAGTTTTTCTGTCAGGTGTAAAACCCAGGTTGTCTATCGTCAGGTTATCAAGGATGCTGGACGGTCTGCATGGGTCAAATGCGGACTCGCTTTTCTGGATATGGCCATCCAGGACCATGTCCGGCTATTGTCGCTCCACTACCAGGCAAAAGACAGAAACTCCTATTTATGCAATACAGTCAACATGGATGACTTGTGGCAGTTCTTTTTCGAGACAGGTTTCATTTACCCCCGCAAATATACCTTCATTCAGTCAAACAAGAATAAATTCCGGGAAACCTACGAAAAGCTCTATGTAAAAAGTCCCAATATTGCCAGACATTTCATCTATCAGGAAAAAGGCGTCATTCTCGGCCATATGGCTATGCTGCGATTTTACGAGAATTCGTGGCTCATCCACCATCATGCCGCCAGTAAAACGGAATCGAATCGGGCAGGACTGGTCGTGCTGAACCAGATCGGCAGGTTCATCAACGATTCCCATCGCCTTTATTCCATACACATGAATTTTGTACTCTGCTATTTCCGTCCTGAAAACAGGTTTCCGGACAGGATCTTCGGCGGCATGGCCAGATCTCTGAACAACCCAAAAGGGTGCTCCCTCGATTCTTTCGCCTATTTCCACTTCGATAAACCGGAAAGCAACAGCATTCAGCTGGAAAGCCCGTGGCAAATCCGCAAAACAGGGCGTGAGGACCTGCTGGAGCTTGAAAGCTTCTACGAGCACTCTGCCGGCGGACTGATGATTGACGCCCTTGACCTGGAACCCGGCATGCTGTACGGCGGCGAGCTTGCCAGAGAGTTCTCGAGCGTCGGCCTGAAAAGGGAGCGATTTCTCTACTCCCTGAAAAAAGATGGTCATCTAAGAGCTGTTATCATGGTAAACTGCTCCGATGAAGGGCTGAATATGTCCGAAATCACCAACAGTATAAAAATTATTGTTGTTGACCAGGAGGATCTCGGCTGGCAGCAGCTCCGTACGGCAATTGCCAGCCTGACCCTCGATTCGGGGCATCAGGAAATTCCGGTTCTGCTCTATCCTGTCAGTTATGCCGAAGCACAACAAGTCCCGTTCGAGAAAACATATAATCTGTGGATACTCAATATGCAGTATACTGACCAGTACTTTTCCTTTCTTTCCAAGCTGCTGAAAACAGCCCAGCATTAAAAGGAATAGCCGTGCAATATGATCGAGTTGCCTGAAAAACCGCTTTATAACAGCAGGATCATTGATACGTACATCAAGCTTATCAAGCGGAAGTACAGCTACATCAATGTGAGCGAACTGCTGGATTATGCCGGCATGGAACCGTATCAGGTGGCCGATCAGGGACACTGGTTTACCCAGTCTCAGGTCAACCGGTTTCATGAGAAATTGGCAAAACTCACCGGCAACGAAGAGATAGCTCGTGAAGCCGGCAGGTATGCCGCCTCCCCTGATGCCATCGGGGTAATGAGACAGTATATTCTTGGATTAATCGGGCCGTCCAAGGCTTATGAGAGGTTGGAAAAAGCCTCGGCCGAATTCACCAGATCCTCCACATTGAAGGCAAAAAAGCTTGCCAGCAATAAGATAGAATTTATTGTTACCCCGGGAAAGGGGGTAAAGGAGGAACCGTTTCAGTGTGAAAACCGCACCGGTTTTTACGAAGCTGCCGCCACGATTTTTAACGCCCAGCTACCGAAGATAGAACATCCTGAATGTATCTTCAAAGGGGGCAGGGTCTGCAGGTATATCATTTCCTGGAAAGAATCTTCTGCCGCTAAATTGCGCACGCTCAGAAATTACACAGCCCTGGTGTTTGTGGTAATTTTCATAGCACTATCTTTGTATGACAAACATTTTTTAGTGCCTGCCTTGCTGACTCTGTTTTTAATTCTTTTGCTTACCCTGCAATTTCTTGCCCACAGAAGTGAAAAGCAAGAACTGGAGGCAACCCTCGACAGCCTCAAGGACGCTACGGATAACCTGCTGGAGCAGATCAATCTCAACTACAACAACGCCCTGATTACCAATGAAATCGGCCAGGCCATCAGCAAGCAGACGCATATTGAAGACATCCTCACCAATGTAGTTCAGGTTCTGGATAAACGGCTCGATTACGAGCGGGGCCTCATCCTGCTGGCCAATCCGAAGCGGACGCGCCTGATTTTCCGCGCCGGCTTCGGTTACAACGAAGATCAGCTCAGACTGCTCGGCAAAACCATGTTTCATCTCGATCGACCGGATTCCACGGGGATTTTTATCGTCTCGTTCCGGGAACAGCGGCCTTTCCTGATCAATGATATCCATGAAATAGAGGGGACGCTGTCACCCAGGAGTCTGGAATTCGCCAAATGGATCGGGGTAAAATCATTCATATGTTGCCCGATCATCTGCGACGGCATCTCGATCGGCATTCTCGCGGTTGATAACATCAAGAGCAAACGACCGCTGCTGCAGAGTGACATGAGCCTGATAATGGGCATCGCGCCGGTCATCGGCATCAGTATTCACAATGCCAATCTCATCGAGGCCAAAGTAAAGCAGTTCACTTCCGTTCTGAAGGTAATGGCCTCAACAATTGATGCCCGTGACCCCCTGACCGCCGGGCATTCCGAGAAGGTTACTGAATATGCCGTAGGCATCTGCGAAGAGCTGGGATTGTCCGAGGAACTTTGTGAAGTGATCAGAGTGGCGGCCCTGCTGCATGATTACGGCAAGGTAGGAGTGCCGGATTCAATTCTGAAAAAAAACGGCAGGCTGTCGGAAATTGAATATGAGCTGGTGAAAACCCATGCCTCCAAAACCAAGGAGATTCTGTTAAAAGTTCATTTTGAGGGGATTTACCAGCCGGTGCCTTACATTGCCGGTGCCCACCACGAAAATGTCGATGGCAGCGGTTATCCGGCAGGATTGACCGGGACGGAGATGCCTCTCGGCGCCAAGATTATCGGCGTAGCTGATTTTTTCGAGGCGATAACTGCCAAAAGACATTACCGTAATCCGATGACTGATGAAGAGGCGGTCCGTCTCCTGCGGGAGAATACTAGTACCAAATTTGACAAAAGCATCGTGGAAGCCTTTATCCGTTATTATTCGAAAATGTCAGGATACACGGAACTCCCTCGAACGAGCTCTTCATGACTACTCAGGCAGTTTGCTGCCACAACAGATTATGATGGGAGTATAGGTAAACCGCCGCGGATCTGTGAAAAACCGGTTGAAGTCTTCCACGAACTCCTCGTACCCCCTGTCATATTCCGGAAATTGATAATTTATTTTCTTCGGTGCTATTTCCACCTTTTTCAGCCAGTTGTATGCGTCGGAATTTTTCAGCTCTCCGAATATGACATGATGGCTACGCACATCCACATGTATATCACCGTAACCGAGGTCGTACAGGAACGAATACAGTTTCCTGCCCACATACGGGTCGA
Source organism: Deltaproteobacteria bacterium (assembly GCA_017861215.1). Classification (GTDB taxonomy): domain Bacteria; phylum Desulfobacterota; class Desulfuromonadia; order Geobacterales; family DSM-12255; genus VEOV01. The sequence continues at coordinate 13,267 of JAGFXN010000077.1, forward strand.
AGTTGGCCTTTTCCTCCAGAACCTTCATGACATTGCCTATGGCTCTTTCCATCCTTTCAGGAATGCCGTAATGGCTGAGACAGTTATGGTCAAGATCGATCAGGCAAAGAATCCCCCCTGGCTTTAGCAGCCTGGAGATGTTCCTGACGATTTCAAAGCTGTTTTCGCGGTAATATTCCAGAACGAACCGAACCCAGACAAAATCGAACAACCCCAGATCATCAAGCGGCAGGCGCGCATCACGGCAGCTGAATTCCAGGCCTGGCGCAGAATAATGCTCCCGGGCGTAGGAGATTCTCTGCTCGGCAATATCAATACCGAGCGCCGAGCCGCCGGGCTGGATCAAGCCATGGAGAGCCGCCGTAGTCTTGCCTGGACCGCAGCCGATATCGGCGATGCGCATTCCCGGCTGTATGCCGGCCCAGCGCGCCTGTTTTGCCACTACCTTGCTGTCGGTTTTTATTTCCAGGCGTAACGCCTCATCCTGGCCTTCCATCAGATAATCCTTACTATGCACGCAAGACTCCCGGTTAAAATGTCGAATTCAGAAACTGCATGGATAGTCCTGATGGTAGTGGGACTTGAGCCAGCCGCTCCGGTAGCTCTGATTTGCTTTTCTCACGGCATAAAA
>JAGFXN010000277.1 GCA_017861215.1 Deltaproteobacteria bacterium
GGAGCGGCTTGTATGACGAAGGGAATGTCGAGTATGTCGACAATGACCGGCGGTTCATTTTTCTCTCCAAGGCAAGTCTGGAGTTATGCAGGATGCTCGATTTTCATCCCGACATCGTGCATGCAAATGACTGGCATACCGCGGCAATACCTTTGCTGCTGAACACGACATATCGCCATGATGCTTATGTCGGCAGAGCCGCGTCCATTCTGACTATACACAACATGCAGTATCAGGGGAGATTCCCAGCCGCAACAATGAATATTCTCGATGTCGGCTGGGATCAATTCACCTTCCTTGGCGTAGAAAAGGATGACCAGGTCAATCTGCTGAAGGGCGGGATCAACAATGCCACTCTTCTTACTACGGTAAGTGAGGGGTATGCACAAGAGATGCAGACCGCAGCCTATGGCTGGGGGCTTGAAGGTGTTGTCAGGGAGAGGTCTGCCGATCTGTACGGCATCCTGAACGGGGTTGACTACTCGGAATGGTCGCCGGAGACCGATCCGTTTCTTGTGCAGCGGTACTCTGCTGATGATTTATCAGGGAAAAACCTCTGCAAGGTTGATGTCCAGAGAGCTGTGGGGCTGCCGGAACTGGCTGATGTGCCGCTTTTCGGCATTGTCAGCAGGATGGTGAAGCAGAAAGGGATTGACGTGCTGGCCGCTGCCCTCCCGAAAATTCTCCAGCTAGACCTGCAGGTTGTCATGCTTGGCGAAGGTGAACCGTGGGCGCACTTCTACTTTGGTGGGGAGGCGGCAAAGCATCCTGAGCGGCTGGCGTTTGTCACCGGTTACGATAATGCCTTGGCGCACAGGATAGAGGCGGGAGCCGACTTTTTTCTGATGCCTTCAGCTTTTGAGCCTTGCGGCCTCAATCAGATGTACAGCATGAGATACGGAACGCTTCCTGTTGTCAGGGCTACCGGTGGCCTAGATGACAGTGTGGAAAATTTCAATGAGGAGCGGGGGACAGGGACAGGGTTCAAGTTCATGGATCTTAACCCGGACGCGCTTTTTGATACAGTCGGCTGGGCTGTCTACACATGGTATAACAGGCCGGCTGCCTTGAGGCGGCTGATCCGCAATGCCATGGAAAAGCGTTTTACCTGGGAGGCTGCGGCAGAGAAATACCAACAGCTCTACCTGACGGCGCTCAGTCGCCTTGGTTCACGACAAACTGATTCATCTCCTTCTTGAGCAGGTCACTCTGCTCTGAAAGACGTTTTACCGCTTCGTCAGTTACCCTGGTTGCTTCCAGCGCATCTTCGGTAGACTTCTGGATCTCGTTTGCAGACTGCATGATAAGAGAACTGCTCTTTGTCTGCTCGTCACTGGCGATCTTTATCTTGCGGATCATCACCGAGATGCTTTCCGTGGATTTGCCAATAAAAGAACCGACCGTGCTCTGCTCACGGGTCGAATTACGTACCTGACCGTTCAAGCTTTTCATCTTCTCAATCGCGGTGATGATCATATCTGCCCCGCGCCCCTGCTCACCTGTTGCGGTAGCAATCTGCACCACCATCTCAGATACCCGCTCTATGGCATTCTTGATCTGCAGACTCTCTTTTGCTTGCGATTCGGTCGTCTTGGCAATTTCGACTATCTGTGAACTGGATGTTTTGACGCCGGATAGAATTTTGGTAAGCGCTTCACCAGACTGGTAGGAGAGCTGTTCACCGTCAGCGATGCTCTGCTCGGTGTCGGTGATCGACGCGACAGCGCGATTAACCTCCTTCTGCACCGCGGCAATAACCATGGCAATTTCTTTGGTTGAGCTGCTGGTGCGTTCAGAAAGCTCTTTGATCTCTTCGGCAACTACTGCAAAGCCCTTGCCGTGCTCTCCCGCCTGCGCGGCAATTATGGCCGCGTTGAGAGCAAGCAGGTTCGTCTGCTCTGCCACCTCGTCAATGACCGAGAGGATGGAGCCGATATCCCTTGCTTTATCGGAGAGGGTCACAATGGCGTCCGCAGTGATTTCCGACGATCTTTTGATCTCGGACATGCCGGCGATTGTTGCTTCTACGGAGGTCTTACCGGTTTCGGCATCCTTGAGAAGCTCCTCGGAGATTCTGGCGCTATCAGTAGCATTAAGTTCTATCTGTCTGATCGAAGAGTCCATGGCGGCAATTGAATTGGCGGTTGTCAGCGAAGAGTCTACCAGGCTGGCGACGCTGCCGTCGATTGCTCTGATAGATGCTGCCATCTCCGTGATTGAGGAACTGACGTCCTCAACAGCCTGGGACAGGGTTTCAACATTCAGTGCCACCTCTTCAATGCTGGCAATCAGTTCCATTGTTGAAGAAGAGCTCTCGGAAGTGGAGAGAAAGAGGCCGTCAATGGCCTGTGAGATGCCGTTAATTGAAGAATTCATCTCGGTGATAGCCGAAGAAGTCTGGATAACGCTTTCCGCCTGCAGTTCGGCAGAAGCAACCCCCTTCTGCGAGCCTTCCCGTAAGCGTGCGGCAACCTGACCGAGCTCGGCGGAAGATAGCGCCTTCCGCGAGAGCCGCCGCCATTCTTTTCACCCTGTTGACGATGCTTTTGGAGGCCAGGCTCCCAAACAGCACGGCGGACAGGATGGCACAGATGATGACAATAATAAGGGTAAGCTGAGCGTTCCGCTGAATGGAGGCCGCATCAATATTGGCCTGCTTCATCAGACCGTTTACGGTTACCAGGAGCTCATCAACCGTGGCTGCCACCTGATCGGTCTTGTCGGGGAGATCGCTCCGGATCATGGCAGCCATTGCATCGTCAATGCCCTTTTTCCCGGAGCTCAACAGATTTTCCTTGTGCTGGAGCAACTTGTCGGCAGTGTCGCTGAACTCGGTAATCTTTGCCGCGACGCTATTGGCGCGTATCTCAAGTTGTGACCCTTTTGGGGCGGCCGGGAGTCCCAGTTTCTCATTTCCCTTGAGGATGATTTCAACATAACCGTTGAAACGATCCCTTTTTGATTCATAGTCTGCCTTGATCACCTCAAGATCGTCAGTCTTGTCGCTGGCCGCTGCCTCGACGACATGGAGACGGCATTCCTGCAGGGCTGTCTTCATGAGCACAACCTGATTCGATTGGGTCGAGCCGGTCATGATGACATCCTGTATGGTGTGCCCGACCCGCTTGAGACTGTATATCCCGAAGAAACCGGTGATCCCGACAATAAGCGCCATTATCAGAAAGAGACCGACAAGTTTTTGCCCAAGTTTTAGTCCGTTCATAGCTGCCCTCTTAGTGAACCGAATTAAAATCCTGTTAGTTATAGCAGGGAAGAGCTTTCTACTCAACCCTAATCAATGTAGCGGTGCAGGATATTTCCATAGGCGTCAATGCGGCGGTCGCGCAAAAAAGGCCAGATTCTCCTGACACGGTCGCTTCTCTGCCGGTCAAGGCTGACCAGCGCAACTTCTTCGGCTGCCGCAGTGCTGCGCCAGAGAATTTCCCCCTGACACCCGGCCGCGAAGCTGTTCCCCCAGAAGGTTATGCCTCTGCTGCCATCGGCCGGATCGGCTTCATGTCCTGTCCGGTTTACCGCTACCACCGGCAGGCCGTTGGCAATGGCATGACTTCTCTGGATGGTTATCCAGGCTTCAAGCTGGCGCTGCTGTTCATCTTCAGCGTCGGCCGGGTCCCAACCGATGGCTGTGGGGTAGATAAGGATTTCGGCGCCGGCAAGAGCCATGAGCCGGGCAGCTTCAGGATACCACTGATCCCAGCATACCAGTATGCCAAGTCTGCCGACAGAAGTTTCAACCGGTTTGAAGCCGAGATCGCCCGGGGTAAAATAGAACTTTTCGTGAAAACCGGGGTCGTCCGGAATATGCATTTTCCGGTATTTCCCGGCAATGGAGCCATCCCGCTCAAGGACAACTGCCGTGTTGTGGCAGAGCCCGGGAGCGCGGCGCTCGAAAAGAGAGGTGACGATAACGACACCAAGTTCCTTTGCCAGCGCACCGAACAGTTCGGTTGACGGACCCGGGACCGGCTCTGCCAGATCAAAGCCGGCGACGTCTTCGTTCTGGCAGAAATAGAGGCCGGTGTGCAGTTCCTGCAGAATGACCAGCTCTGCCCCCAGCGCTGCTCCCTTGCGTATCATGGCGACGGTTTTAGCGATGGTGTCTGGTCGGCTGTCCGTACAACTTTGCTGGATGAGAGCTATGGGAAGGGTAGTCATGGGAGTGTTCCTTTGGGGAGCTGCATGGTCAGGCAGTGCAGTGAACCGTGCTGCTCCAGTACCGGACGGCAGTCTATGCCGATAATTTCTCTGCCGGGAAATGCAGCGCAGATCAAGGCTAGCGCGGTTGAGTCACAGGGGTCGTTGTAGGTCGGCACCAGAACTGCACCGTTGATAATCAGAAAATTTGCATAGGTTGCCGGGAGCCGTTCCCCTTCGCTGTCGAAAGTGGGTGCCGGCATCGGCAGCGGCAGCAGGCGGAAAGGAGAGCCGTTCCGGGTGCGTAATGCTTCGAGTTCTCTCTGCATCAGGGAAAGTTCCTGAAAGTGCTCGTCTGCCGGATTATCACAGGCGACGTAGAGAATGGTGTCATCGGGACAGAGGCGGACAAGCGTATCAATATGCGCGTCGGTGTCATCTCCTGCCAGATAGCCGTGCTGCAGCCAGAGGATATGCTCGGCGCCAAGCTCTTTTGTCAGCGTTGATTCAAGTTGGTTCCTGTCAAGATGCGGATTTCTGTTGCTGCTCAGCAGGCAGGTTTCGGTAACCAGAAGCGTGCCATTGCCGTCACTTTCGATGCTCCCCCCTTCGAGAATAAGCGGGCGAGTTGCAACACCGGCAGTGAAAAGCCCTTTTTCGGCAAGCAGGCGGTTTATCCGGTTGTCCAGAGCCGCAGGAAACTTCAGCCCCCAGCCGTTAAAGCCGAAATCGAGCATGGCCGGGGCGCCGTCATCATACACGGTGATCGGTCCGAAATCCCTTGCCCAGGTGTCATTGGTCGGCAGGACAACAAAGGTTATCTTCGC
>JAGFXN010000278.1 GCA_017861215.1 Deltaproteobacteria bacterium
TGCAGCTGCAGCATCGATGACAAAGGAACAATCACCATGAAAAACGAAGATCATTATGTTCGCGCCATCTCTACCGCCGGCGGCTTGCGGATCCTTGTCTGCAGCTGTGCGCAACTGGCCAGGGAGATCACCGCCCTGCAGGGTGCATCGCTGCCGGTCACTGTTGCCCTGGGGCGCGGGCTTGCCGCCGGCGCTCTCATGGGGGGACTGTTAAAGGCCGAGCAACGGGTTGCCATGAAGTTTGAGGGGAACGGTCCGCTGCGGAAGATGATTATCGAGGCTGACGGTGACGGTGCGGTGCGCGGTACGGTCGCCAATCCGTCCGCCGTGGTCGAACCGCTGGACGGCGGCTGGAATATCCCGGCTCTTCTGGGGAGGGCGGGATTTCTCACGGTCAGCAGAGACATGGGGCATGGCGGCCGGCCGTATCTCGGCACCGTGCAGCTCCATGACAGCGAGATCGGTGCCGACCTTGCCTTTTATCTGACCGAATCGGAGCAGATTCCTTCAGCAGTGGGTGTCGGCGTCTCGCTTGCTGCCGACGGCACTGTCGACCGCTGCGGAGGATTCCTGCTGCAGGCGCTTCCCAGGGCCGATGATGCCGAGATAACTGCTGTCATGAAACGGCTCGAGTCGCTTCCTCCCATCTCCACCCTCCTTGCCGAGGGTGGTACCGAGCTGCTGCTCGCCACCATTATGGAGGCTGTCCCCTATACGCGGCTGGAATCCAGAGCGGTATTCTTCCGCTGCGGCTGCAGCAGGGAAAAGGTTGAGCGGGCGCTGCACTCCCTGGGGCCGGCAGAACTGGCCGAGATGCGCACCGGTGAAGGCTTTGCCGAAGTCAGATGCGAGTTCTGCCGCGTCGCCTACCGTTTTGAGGCTGCAGAGCTGCAGCAGCTTGAGCTGCTTGCCACTGCCACCGAACCGACTTGATTCACTCACTGCCTGCAGATGAACTACAATCCCGAAAATGAAGAGCATGCCGCTGAACGCTGGCTGGTCAGCGAGGTAAAGCTCGTGCGGCAGCCGCTGCTGCTGTCGATCAGCGCCGCGCTACTGGCGGTCGTCGTGGCGGTAGCACAGGCAAGAGTCCTGGCAACAGCCTGCCACCGGGCCGTGATCGATGGCGTGACTGTGGCGGCCCTCAAGCCGCTGGCCCTGTACCTGATTCTTTTTGCTCTTTTCCGGGCTGTGTTGACCTTGCTGGCCGAGAGGCAGTCCTCCAGGGCGGCCGCTGCCCTGAAGTCAAAGGTCAGAAGCAGCCTCTACCGCCGGATACATGTCGTGCAGGTCTCCGGCAAAGCCGCTGACAGCGGTGCTCTGGTTGAAGCCGTTACCCAGGGAGTCGATTCCCTGGAGCCTTATGTTGCCCGGTTCATCCCGCACCTTGCCGTTGCCGCGCTTTTCCCCCCGCTCTGCATGCTGCTGCTTTTCCCGCTCGACTGGCGCAGCGGCGCCGTGCTGCTCTTTTCGGCACCGTTCATTCCGCTGTTCATGGTCCTCATCGGCAAAGGGGCGCAGAGCCTCAACCGGCAGCAGTGGAGCCGACTGGCGGTACTGTCCGGGCATCTGCTCGATCTGGTGCGGGGCCTTCCCGACCTGAAAATCTGCAGTGCCGCCAAACGTGAAGCGGCAGCTGTCGCCAGAGTCTCCGAAGAGTACCGTCACTCCACCATGGCAGTACTCCGGGTGGCTTTTCTCTCTGCCTTCACCCTCGAATTCTTCTCCACGGTCGGCACCGCAGTCGTCGCCGTCATCATCGGCTTTCGCCTCCTCAGCGGCTCGCTTGCCCTGGTTGACGGCCTTTTTGTGCTGCTGGTCGCCCCCGAGTTTTATCTCCCCTTCCGTACCCTCGGACTCTCCTATCATGCCCGCATGCAGGGGGTTGCCGCCGCGGAAAAGCTGGCGCCGCTGCTGGCGGCAGACTGTCTGCCAAAACAGCGGCCGCTGCCGGCAGCGGTTCCGGCAGGAGCCTTAACCATTGCCTTCGAGGGGGTGACCTTTCGTCATGGTGCAGATCGTGGCGGCGTGACTGCTGTCGATCTGCTGCTCCCGGCCGGCAGCGTCACGGCCCTGGTCGGCGCCAGCGGTGCCGGCAAGTCGACCCTTGCCGGGCTGCTGCTGGCGCTGGCCCCGCCGGCAGAGGGGCGGATTACTGCCAACGGCATTGATATCGGTCTGTTCAACCCGGCAGAATGGCACCGGCGGCTGGCCTGGATACCGCAAAAACCGTTTTTCTTCTGCGGCACACTCCGGGAGAATCTTGTCCTGGGTCTGCCGTCATGCAGCGACGCGGACATGCACGCGGCGCTTGACGCTGCCGCCGCACTGCCGTTTGTGCAGCAGCTTCCCGGAGCGCTCGACTATCGGCTCGGCGACAGTGGCGCCGGGCTGTCGGGCGGGGAACTGCGCCGCCTGGCCATCACCCGGGTGCTGCTGCGCCGGGCAGACCTGATAATTCTCGACGAACCTACTGCCGGTCTTGACAGCGACAACGAGCAGCTGGTCATGGCGGCGCTGGCAAAGCTGGCAGAGGGGCGCACCCTTCTCCTGATCAGCCACCGGGAGGAAACCGTCAGCTGGGCTGAGC
>JAGFXN010000279.1 GCA_017861215.1 Deltaproteobacteria bacterium
CCACTTCAATCCCGGACCCTTCAGGCCGGCGAAGAACTGCCTGCCGTACTGGATGCCGATGCCGTAGAGGAACATGACCAGGCCGATCGAGCTGACCATCCCGGGCGGTGTGGACTTCGGTGCGATGGCGCCCAGTGCGAGTCCCGTGAAGAGCACCGCCCCGACGCCGAGCGAGAATCCGGCGATCGAAATCTGCCCGAATGCATAACCGAGCCCGATGGCCGCGAACAAGGCAAGCATGGGCGAATGTTCCAGGAGCTGTCTGACCGCTTCCATCATAAACAGCATTCCCTCCTTTTTCTGGCGCAGCGCAAGGAACCCTGCCGAACTTGAACTATACTGCTTACCAACCGCTCAATCCGCTTGCGAACCACGCTGCTGTCGCTTTCAAAACATCTGCCGCGGTTGGCCGGTGGAGGCCAGCACACTGCTCCAGAGCCTCCCTTCGGGGTCGATTTTCTTGCGGGCACTGGTCGCCAGGGCGATCGGCACATGGGTAAACTGGTGGTTCCAGAAGCCCACTACCATGTTGGTCCGGCCCGCCATCCCCGCATGCACCGCATTGTGCCCCAGCAGGAGACAGAGGGCCGAATCGTGCGGATTTGCCGGCTGGCTGCGGATGATATAGCTCGGGTCTATGTATTTCAGGTTGAGCTCCTGGCCGCTCTGCGCGAAATGTCCCTTGATGGCGTCACGGAGAAAGGTACCGATGTCACCCAGCTTGACGTTGCCCGAGGCATCACGCCCCTCCGCAGCTTGCAGCAACTCCTGCCCGGCCCCTTCGGCGACGGCAATGACGGCATGGCCGCGCTGCTGCAGCCGCTCCTGCAGGCTGGCGAGGAGACCGGCGAGGGTGAAGGGAACCTCTGGGACCAGGCAGAAGTTTACCTGGCTGTCGACCAGGGCCGAGTAGGCGGCAATGAAACCGGAGTCGCGCCCCATCAGCTTTACCAGGCCGACGCCGTTGCGTGCTCCGGTTGCCTCGGTGTGGGCGGCGTAGATGGCCCGCTGGGCTTCACTGACCGCGGTTTCAAAACCGAAGGTCGTCTGCACGAAAGAGATGTCGTTATCGATGGTCTTGGGAATGCCGATGACGCTGATGGCTCTCCCCCGGCGGGCAGCCTCTCCGGCAATGGCTGCGGCGCCCTTCAGGGTGCCGTCACCGCCGATGGCAAAGAGGATGCCGATGCCCAGTTCTTCGAGACTGTCAACCATCCTGGCCGGATCCTGGGGCCCCCGTGAAGAGGCGAGGATCGTCCCCCCGAGTTCGCCGATATGGCTCACCGCTTCGAGGGTTAGAGCGAGCGGCGTGTGACCATGGCTCTTCACCAGTCCTTCGAAGCCATAGCGGAAACCGTAGACTTTGCGTATGCCGTAATGGTGGTTGAGGCTCAGCACCACGGCCCGGATCACGTCGTTGATCCCCGGACAGAGACCGCCACAGGTGACAATGCCGCAGGCAATGGTCGTCGGAGCAAAGAAAATCCTTTCCCGCGGCCCGGCCAGTTCCATGGACGGCGGTTCCTCTCCCGCGTTGACGTACGGTTTTATCTCTTCGAACCGGGAGTGATACATGATCCGCTCCCCGGCAGCGACGTAGCGCCCTTCGCTCATGGGTGAAGGGAAGAGGCATTCGCCCAGGTTGTCAATAGTGAAATCAATTTTTTGCATGGTCATGGCAGTCCCTTTACGTATTGCAGTGGCAGTGATTTAGTAACTGCTCAGGAGACAGAATTCAGAAGACAGAATATTTTGAGTTTTCCTGGCATAAACGAGGGATGACAGGCAACTCATTTGAAAACTGCCAGAGTGTGAGAGACTGACTCTGCTTTGCTTCTGAATTCTGTCTCCTGTATTCAGGTGTTGTCTCCCTAGCCCTTGAACAGCGTCGTACCGGCGCTGCGCAGTTCCGTCACCGCCCGCTTGACCCGTTCGGCCATGGCCGCCTCGCCGAGAGCCAGCCAGGTGCGGGGGTCGTAGGCCTTCTTGTCTCCCACCTCGCCATCCACTTTCAGTACGCCGTCATAGTAGCTGAACATATGGCCGGCAATGGGGCGGGTGAAGGCGTACTGGGTATCGGTATCGATGTTCATCTTCACCACCCCGTAGCCGAGGGCTTCGTGGATCTCGTGCAGTGCCGAGCCGGAACCGCCATGGAAGACCAGGTGGAATTGCGCCGCCGGTCCGAACTTACCTGCCACGGCTTCCTGGCACTCCTTCAGTACTAAAGGCCGCAACTTGACTGCGCCTGGTTTGTAGACGCCGTGGACGTTGCCGAAGGTGGCCGCCAGCAGATAACGGGCACCGATACCGTTAAGGCGCTGAGCTACTTCAAGCGTGTCCTCGGGGGTGGTGTAAAGCTTGGCGCTGGCCTCGGCCTTGATGCCGTCCTCCTCGCCGCCGACAACGCCGGCTTCAATCTCCAGGATCAGGTCGCTTGCCTTGAAGCGCTCCAGGAGCTTTACGGCAATATCCAGGTTCTCCTGCAGCGGCAGAGCGCTGCCGTCGAACATGTGGCTGTTGAAGAGATTGGGGAGTCCGGCGGCCCGCCGTCGTTCGGTCTCGGTCACCAGCGGCAGGACAAAAGT
>JAGFXN010000280.1 GCA_017861215.1 Deltaproteobacteria bacterium
AACAGCCACTATCATGATGCCGCAAAAAAGCTTGCCGAACGATTATGAATTCAGGAGCTGCAATAATCAGAACATCCGGGTTCGGGAGAATGTTGACATGCTGTCCATAATGATAATTACGTTAAAAGGCATTTTCCGTGACCGCGTCTTTCACGGTATCTTGGTGGTGACCTTGCTGTTACTGCTGATTCCGGTTGTCAGCCAGCTCTCCATGCGTCAGGTGACGGAGTTGTCGATAACCCTCTCACTCTCTCTCATCTCGTTCATCATGCTGCTGTTGGCGGTTTTCCTCGGCGGGACAGCGCTCTGGAAGGACATCGAGCGGCGCTATACCTATGGTGTTCTTTCGTTGCCTCTCACCCGCAGTTCCTATCTGCTCGGGAGATTTTGCGGCACGGCATTTTTCATGCTGCTGGCAGCGCTGGTCTTGGGGAGCGTCGCTATGGCAGTTGTCTGGTTCGTTGCGGCCGGGACGCCTCCGGATCGACCGGTAGTCTGGCTTAACTTCATTTTCGCGGTATTTTTTGATGCCATCAAGTACATCCTGCTGGTGGCCATCGCCGTACTTTTAGCCACCGTGAGCAGTTCATTTTTCCTGCCGGTTTTCGGCACCATTTCTGCCTTTCTTGTCGGCAGCTCGTCGCAGCAGGTCTACGATTACGTCAATTCCGAACAGGCGAAAGGCCTCTCGCTTCTCGTACGCAAGTCTGCCACTATGCTTTATTATATTCTTCCCAATTTCAGCGCCTTTGACCTGAAGGTAAACGCCATTTACGGACTGCCGCTGGCTGTTAGCGGACTACTGCTTTCAATCGGCTACGCACTCGTCTATGGAGGTATTATCCTTGCTCTTGCAGCCATGATCTTTGCAAGACGGGAGATGAAATAAATGACCGTCTGGAGAGAGTCCCGCAGACAAAGGCATGTCACTCCTCTTATCTGCCTGCTTATTCTTGTTTGCTCTTACTTGACGGTTATTCTGCCTTTTGCCGAGTATATGCAGCGCAAACCGGTTGTCGAAAAACTCGGCACTCTCCCCAGGGTTGAAGTGCTGCAGTTTGTTGCTGCTGACCAGAGACAGCTTTTTGCTGCTTCCCTGGTCATGAAGGTTATGATGTATTTCGGCGGACTGATGGATAATGAGCCGGCCAGATACCGGATTCCCCCTGACTATCAGACTATGTCACGCATGTTGCATGCCGCGGTAAAACTTGACCCGTACAACATGGATGCCTATTACTTCGCCCAGGCACTGCTTGTTTGGGATGTGGGCGCATACAAGGTGGCCAATGATCTGCTGGAATACGGTATGAAGTACCGTTCCTGGGACTGGTACCTGCCTTTTTTTGCCGGTTTCAACTCTGCCTATTTTCTGAAGGATTACCCGAGTGCGGCCAAACATTATCAGCGAGCGGCAGAACTTTCCGGGGAGTCAATGTTCACTACACTCGCCGGTCGCTACCTGCACAAATCCGGGCAAACAGAGTTGGCAATCGCCTATCTTGCTACCATGGCAAAGGGTGCCAGGAATGAAGCGATAAAGAAGACGTATCTCATCCGCCTCAAGGCGCTGCAGGCGGTACGCGTCATCGAAGTTGCCAGGGACGCCTGTTTGCAGAATACCGGTCGCCTGCCGGCCAATGTTGCCGAACTTGCCGAGCGCGGTTATCTTAAAAACATTCCTGTAGATCCCTATGGAGGTGTTTTTTACATGGAAGCGGATGGTAAAGTTACATCAACAAGTGAATTTACCTTTGGCAAGCTTGAGAGGCAGAAAATGGAAAAATCCGGAGTACAACAATGAATGCCATTGAAATATCGGCTCTATGCAAAACCTTCAAAGGGAAGAAATTCTCTACTGTCGAAGCGCTGAAGGGTCTTGATCTTGTGGTGCCGCAGGGTGAAATATTTGGTTTTCTCGGACCGAACGGTGCAGGTAAAAGTACGACCATCAAGGCTCTTCTCGGCTTGATTACCCCTTCTGCTGGCAGTGCCAGAATAATGGGCGTGGAGACCACTTCTCATGAGGCACGACGTAATGTAGGGTATCTACCGGAAAATCCCTCTTTCTACGATTACCTGACGGCTGAAGAATACCTTGTTTTTATCGGCAGGGCTTTTGGTATGCCTGAAGTAACTATTCGTGAACAGAGTGAGAAGGTGCTGCGGCAGCTTGAGTTGTGGGAGGCGCGCAAGCGGCATATCCGTGGCTACAGCAAGGGTATGGTACAGCGTGTCGGTCTGGCTCAGGTGCTGATTCATGACCCTGACGTCTACATTCTCGATGAACCGATGAGCGGTCTTGATCCCATCGGCCGGGCGCTGGTGAAAGAGATCATGCTTGACCTTAAGGGGCAGGGGAAAACTGTTTTTTTCAGTACCCATATTACCGCCGATGTCGAAACAGTCTGTGATCGGGTGGGGATAATCCTCAAAGGTGAATTGCAGAGTGTAGAGCGGGTCGAAATGATAATGAGGGAAGGGGTTGTCGGTTACAATTTGCGTATTCGTCGGGGCGATCAGTACGAAACCCAGCAGCGTTACGTTCCCAGGGAAGAGTTACAGACTGTTATGCAT
>JAGFXN010000281.1 GCA_017861215.1 Deltaproteobacteria bacterium
CCCTGGCGCTGCTGGGAGGTGAGGGAAAAGAAGCTGTCGCCGGTACGGACATCGCCGCTGCTGGCCAGCCATTCGGAAAAAGCCAACAGCTGGCTCGGATCGGGGCGCAGCGCTTCCCAGTTGTCCGCACCGCGGCCGGACGGGCGGAAGCGGCTGACGCGGAGCGATACACCGAGGCTTTGCGCCAGTTCGTACAGCGCCGGGATCTCCGCGGCATTGCCCGCGGTGAGCACCGTGTTGATGCTTGAGGGGATCGTGCTGGCCGCCAGCAGCTTGAGCGCTGCGATGGCCGCCGCGAAGGTTCCCGCGCCGCGGATCTCCTCACAGGTGGCCTGCTCGGCGCCATCGAGGCTGACCTGGATGGCGACCAGGCGGTTGCGCGCCAGGCGCTGCACCAGGTCGGCCGTCAGCAGCGTGCCGTTGGTGGAAATGCAGGTCATGATCCCCTTGGCGTGACAGGCATCGACGATTGTCAGGAAATCGTGGCGCATGAACGGTTCGCCGCCACCGAAGTTGACCTGGAAGACGCCATTGTCGTGGAGCTGATCGACCAGCGCCAGCGCCTCCTGGGTAGACAGCTCATCGGCGGCGGGGGTGGTCGATGATGACAGGCAGTGGCGGCAGCGCAGATTGCAGCCGACGGTCACTTCCCAGGTCAGGTTGACCGGAGCCCTCAGCCCCTTTTCAACAAAGCGGTTGCTCACGAAGAAAATCCTTTTCAAGCAATAGATTGACGAATTTCTCCAGCTTTTCCTGCTCCCGTTCAGCCAATCCCTCCGGGAGTTCCCGCTTGCCGCGGGCTACGGCAAAGAACTCCGCGGGCAGCATGGTGCCGGTTTCGGCGAACAGAAGGCGCGGCCCCCTTGAATCATAAAACAGGAGGCCGAACTCTTCCTGCCGGACGCGACAGGCAGGATGAAGCTGCACACCTGCCGCAGCCATCTCAGTAGACCCCGCAGATACCATCGATGGCAAGTTCTTCGACCTGGATTTCTTCGAGGATTTTCGGCTCTTCGCAACAATTTTCTACTTCTTGCGCCTCGACTTCGAATTTCTTTTCCATAACTTTCTCCCTTTCAGAGTTGTTTTCCTGCACAAACGAACCAAAGCGTTTGGCGGTTCCCATGTTATTGCAATGGCAGTGCCAGAAAAAAACATTGGTTTATTGAGATGAGGAAGTGCGCCCAGGTGAGGGAATTCGCTGGACTGGAACTATCCGTTGCAGAGATGATGAACCCGTCTCAGACCGTGGCTGCAACGACAAGACAGCCGTTGTTGTTGAATTATTCCACACTGAGGATTATTTCTACAATAATGGCCTGATTTTAATGATGATTATTCCCAGATCCGATTGTTTGATAGGAATATAAAGCGGCCATATATACCCGGGCCTGCCAGGAGCGAACGGATGCTGAAAAAAAATTCCCATTGTTCCTTTTGCGGTACCAGGTTCAACGTTGAGCCATGGCCGAGGAAATGTCACTCCTGCGGTCAAACCAGTTATCTGAACCCCTTGCCGGTAGTGGTCGCACTGGTGCCGATCGCCGGTGGGCTGGTGGTGGTACGCCGGGACATAGAACCAAGCAAGGGCACCCTCACCCTCCCCGGCGGCTATGTCGATCTCAACGAAACCTGGCAGGAAGGGGCCATCAGGGAGCTGCGCGAAGAGACCGGCATCGCCCTAGGCGTCGAGCAGCTGCGCCTGTACGATGTCCAGAACGGCCTTGACGATACCCTGGTGATCTTTGGTTTGGCGGCACCGCAGCCCCTTGAGCGGCTCAAGCCGTTCCGTTCCAAGGAAACCCAGGAGGTCACCCTCATCGACCACCCGGTGGAACTGGGGTTCCCTAATCACACCCGGATCGTCGCCCGCTACTTCGCCGAACAGGGCATCGGGGCACCTTGAGTCGCCTGCTGCGAAGAAACAATCTGCAGCAATGGCGATAAAAAGATGCCTTCTCCCTGAAGGAGAGGGTCAGGGCAACTGATTTTCATCGCGGTGCCGGTCTGCGTTTCCGACCTGGAAACCAGCTGTGTCTCTTCTGGTGTATCCGGATGGACACTAGCTCCGTTTCTGGGGGCCCGCGTGGGGCTTGCCGACGTCTTCAAGGTTGACCATGCCGTGGCCGCCCTCCACGTTGGGGGCCATATCGAGCAGATGCGCTGCGCACACATACCGAATGCTGTTGGCCTTGGCGCCACAATGCCGGCATTCGACGGTAGGGTTTTCCGAGAAGGCCCGGATGCAGTCCTCCAGCCCCTGCGCCTTCAGGGCACACATGTGTTTACTGTGATCTTTGCTGTCGCACGCCATCGCTACCTCTCATCACGGCTAGGGTTATGGGGAGTATCGCCGGGCCTCCGTGACCCACCCGTTGTGGTCGCCGGGAATTCTGCCTAGTAACCGCCGCAGAAACCATCACCGGGCAACTGCTGGATGACGACCCCGCTTTTGGCTGCATCGAGTGCCGCGGCATAATC
This sequence comes from Deltaproteobacteria bacterium, assembly GCA_017861215.1. Lineage (GTDB taxonomy): Bacteria > Desulfobacterota > Desulfuromonadia > Geobacterales > DSM-12255 > VEOV01. The sequence continues at coordinate 2,482 of JAGFXN010000281.1, forward strand.
CGGCTCGGCGGTAATTTCCGGGACATGCTCGATATGGCGGATGATATCGTCGGCATCGACGACGAAAATCGACCGGGAGAGCAGCCC
>JAGFXN010000078.1 GCA_017861215.1 Deltaproteobacteria bacterium
CTTGGCACGACAGATGCTCATGTTAATGAAGCAGAGGACTAATCCAGTTGCTGCTTTGCCAAAGATGTCAGCAGCCATCCAGTGGTTGTCGTCTCTGCTGAGGAGGTTTTATGGCCAGACCAGACTATTACGACGCACCCGAATGCGATATAAACCAGGCCAAGGGCGCCCCCAAATTCTGCAAGAAATCGGAACCGGGGGAAGGGACCGAACGTTCCTGCGCCTATGACGGGGCAAGGGTGGTGCTGATGCCGATCACCGATGTCATCCACCTGGTGCATGGCCCGATCGCCTGCGCCGGCAACTCCTGGGACAACCGCGGCGCCCGCTCCAGCGGCTCGCAACTCTACCGGCGCGGTTTCACTACCGAGATGCTGGAGAACGACATTATCTTCGGCGGCGAAAAGAAGCTCTACAAGGCAATTCTCGATCTGGCAGAGCGTTACAAGACTGAGGCCCGGGCAATTTTTGTCTATGCCACCTGTGTCACTGCCATGACCGGCGATGATGTAGAAGCGGTCTGTACGGCCGCCAGCGAGAAGGTCGCCATCCCGGTGATCCCGGTCAACACCCCCGGTTTCATCGGCGACAAGAACATCGGTAACCGTCTGGCCGGGGAGATCATGTTCAAATATGTGGTCGGCACTGCCGAACCCGAAGTTCTGGGCGAGTACCCGATCAACCTGATCGGCGAGTACAATATTGCCGGTGATCTCTGGGGGATGCTGCCGCTCTTTGACCGCTTGGGAATCCAGATCCTCTCCTGCTTCAGCGGCGATGCGAAATTCGAGGAGCTTCGCTACGCCCATCGGGCCAAGCTGAACATCATCATCTGCTCCAAGAGCCTCACCAATCTTGCCAAGAAGATGCAGAAGACCTACGGCATGCCCTACTTGGAAGAGTCCTTCTACGGGATGACCGACACGGCCAAGGCGCTGCGTGACATCGCCCGCGAGCTGGACAACATCGTCAACGGCCTGGAGAAGCGGGTCATGCAGGACCGGGTTGAGCGGCTGATCGAGGAGGAAGAGGCGAAATGCCGCGCGGCAATCGCCCCTTACCGTGCCCGGCTCGCAGGGAAAAGCGCGGTGCTGTTCACCGGTGGGGTCAAAACCTGGTCGATGGTCAATTCGCTCAGCGAGCTGGGGGTGGAAATTCTGGCGGCCGGGACACAGAACTCGACTCTGGAGGACTTCTACCGGATGAAGGGTCTGATGCATCAGGATGCCAAAATCATCGAGGATACCTCGACGGCAGGACTGCTGGCGGTGATGCGCGACAAGCTGCCCGATTTGATCGTTGCCGGCGGCAAGACCAAGTTTCTGGCGTTGAAGACCAAGACGCCGTTTATGGATATCAATCATGGCCGCACCCACCCCTATGCCGGTTACGAGGGGATGGTGACTTTTGCCAGGCAGCTGGATATGACGGTCAATAATCCGATCTGGCCGGTGCTGAATGCGCCGGCGCCCTGGGAGAAGAGCGCAGAGCAGCTCGCTGCCGCGGTCGCCGCTGCTGCCGGTCATGGCGAGGCATTTCTCGCCGAAGACATTTCGGCATCAAAGGTCAAGGTCTCCACCAAGGTCGCCACCGTCAACCCGCAGAAAAATTCGCCGGCGCTGGGGGCCACCATGGCCTATCTGGGGATCAACAACATGCTTGGGCTGTTGCACGGCGCCCAGGGGTGTTCGACCTTTATCCGGCTGCAGCTGTCACGGCACTACAAGGAATCGATCGCCCTCAATGCCACGGCCATGAGTGAAGATACGGCCATTTTCGGCGGCTGGGAGAATCTGAAAAAGGGTATCGGCCGGGTAATCGAGAAGTTTTCACCGGCAGTGGTGGGGGTGATGACCTCCGGCCTGACCGAAACCATGGGGGATGATGTGCACAGCGCCATCGTCCAGTTCCGTCAGGAGCATCCCGAAGCGGCCCATGTGCCGGTCATTCACGCCTCGACACCTGATTACTGCGGCTCGCTGCAGGAGGGGTATGCGGCGGCGGTGGAGGCGATTGTCGCCACTCTGGCGGCAGGGGGAGAGACGATCCCCGGGCAGGTTAACCTGCTGCCGGGCGCACACCTGACCCCGGCTGACGTGGAAGAGCTGAAAGAGCTGGTGGAAGCCTTCGGTCTGACGGTGCTGACGATACCGGATATTTCCAATGCCATGGACGGCCATATCGATGAGGTGGTCTCGCCGCTTTCCACCGGCGGCATTGCCGTTGAAGAGATCAGGAAAGCCGGGCGCAGCTGCGCGACGCTCTATGTCGGCGACTCCCTGGCGAAGGCCGCCCTCAAGCTGCAGGAAACGTTTGCGGTTCCGGCATACGGCTTCACCTCTCTCACCGGCCTGGCCGAGACGGACCGTTTTATGGAGACTCTTGCCCATATCAGCGGCCGAGTGATCCCGGAGAAGCAGCGCCGCTGGCGCAGCCGCCTGATGGATGCCATGGTGGACAGCCATTACCAGTTCGGCACCAGGAAGGTGGCCATCGCCCTGGAAACGGACAATCTCAAGACCCTGACCGGTTTCCTCGCCGGCATGGGGTGCGAGATCCAGGCGGCGCTCGCCGCCACCCGCACTCGCGGTCTGGATAACCTTCCCTGTGCCAATGTCTTTGTCGGCGATCTGGAGGATCTGGAGACCGCCGCCAAGGGAGCCGATCTGATTGTCGCCAATTCGAACGGCAGGCAGGCAGCGAACAAGCTCGGCATCGGCGCTTTTTTGCGGGCCGGAGTGCCGGTGTTCGATCGGCTGGGCGCTCACCAGAAGGTTTGGGTCGGCTACCGCGGCACCCTGAACCTGGTGTTCGAAGTTGCCAACCTGTTCCAGGCGAATGCCAAAGAGGCGCAGAAGCTGGCGCATAACTGAGACGATGATTGCGCCGTAGCGTTGCCCAATAATGCGGCAGCGTGATTATTTCTGCTCCAGCGCGTTCGATAGCTTTACAGATAGTTGCTGTAACATCGGATAGATACGACTTGGCACAGGCCGTGCTATTTATACATGGTAAAGCAAATCTGATCCGGCAAAGGCGCCGGGCATCATCCGGATGCCGGCGTCTTTTTTTGTCAAAAGGAGTTATCAATGAAAGTTGCATTCACGAGCAGTACCGGCGAGATCATCGATCAGCACTTTGGCCAGTGCCAGAATTTTCATATCTGGGAGATAGGCCCTGAGGCGGCGCAGCAGGTCGAGACCATCAGTGGCATATCCGCCGAGGGGGATGAAGAGGACCGGATCACGGCACGGGGGAACGCCCTGGCCGATTGCGCCATCGTCTACACCATGCAGATCGGCGGTCCGGCAGCAGCGAAACTGGTCTCGCGCAAGATTCATCCGATGAAGACCAACAGCGAGGTGCCGGTGGCGGAGATCGTCGGCAGGCTGCAGGTGGTGTTGCAGGGGAATCCGCCGCCCTGGCTGAAGAAGGCACTTAACAAGGATAATTCAATTATGAATTATGAGTTATGAATTATGAAAAAAGCAATTCTGATAGAGCCAATTATGAAGTAAGAATTATGAAGTATGAGTTTTTTAAATTCATAATTCATCCTTCATAATTCATAATTTTACTTAAAAGGGAGACAATCATGGCTTACATTACTGGCTTACGCAGAGACAAGACCGAGTACACACCGCAGTTCATCAAATCAATCGATGAGGAGACCTGCATCGGCTGCGGCCGCTGCTACAAGGTCTGCGTCCACGACGTCCTGGCTTTCGAAGAGCTGGACGAAGACGATTCCGCCAAGATGTTCATGAAAGTCGAAAATCCCGGCAACTGCATCGGCTGCCAGGCCTGCGGCAGGACCTGCTCGAAAAAGTGCTTCACCTTCGAGCCGGTCGTACTCTAACGGCGGCGACTTTTTGGCAGCAGCGACGTTCCCTGTCTCCTTTTCTGGCGCGGCGTAGCGCTGCTGCACCGCCGCGTCATGGCCCGATTGCCTTGCTCCTGTAAAAAAACCACAGCAGCAGGGGACAATTTATTCTCTGCCGGGAGGTTTGTCATGCTCATCGCGGTTACCTCGTCTGACGGGATTCATATCGATACCCACTTCGGCAAGGCGGAACGCTTTCTTGTGTACGAGGTCGGGAGCGACGCACCGCTGCTGGTGCATGAAGTAGCTGCGGATGCCTACTGCAACTGGAGCATTTTGCTGCCGGATATGGCTCCGGAGCAGTTTGCCGAGGCAGTCAAGGGGATGCAGGAGTGCGCCGATTCCCCGCCAGCGCACCGCATGATGCCTGAAAAACTGGCCGCAATCGCCACTGCCCTGGGCGGCTGCCGGGTGCTGGTAACCGTCATGATCGGCGAAGCGCCGCAGGTCGAGTTGGAGCGCCTGGGTATCTCGGTATATGCCATTAGCGGGCCGATTGGCAAAGTGCTGCCTGAGGTGGCCAGGCTGCACTGAATTGCACGCTGTAAGGCATTCACAACGAGGTGATGACCCATGTCCAGTATCGGTTTCAATCTCTGCAACATCCCTCCATGGGTCATCGCCTCGCGTCACTTCAATGAACACCCCCAGCATCTTGAGATCCAGGGGGTACGGCAGGCTAATCGTCATTTTTTTGAAAAACTCGCTGCAATAGAAAATGCTGCCGAGCGCGCCCTTGTCTTTAACGACTACATGTCGGTAAAATATCAGCTCCACCACTGGCAGAGCCAGACCGATACCGCCCGCAGAAGCCTGAAAAACAGCTATCTCCGCTTTCTGCGAGGCTGGATGATGGACTCAAACTCGGTCGAGGGGGCCGTGCTCAAGGGCTGGGTGGAGAGCCGCATGGGGCTGCCGCCCACTTTTCACAAGATCCGCATTTCCGGAATTCACGCCGAAGAGTATATGACCTATGCCATGGATCGGACCAGGGGGAGCGCCCGGACAAATGCCATCAACGGCCAGCTCGATCTGCTCTACGAATACTGCCAGTATGAGTTGCAGCGCAGGCATACTGATGAAACCTGCCTCAAACTGTTTCGCGGCACCAACGACGCCAATGATTACGACCTGATAGAGCATATCGGTAAACGGGCACAGATCGTCCGCTTGAACAATCTCGTCTCCTTTACCGACAATGAGGAGCGGGCCTGGGAGTTCGGCGATACGGTTTGGGAGATTCAGGCGCCGTTGGCAAAAGTTTTCTTCTACGACGCACTGCTGCCGAACAGTATTATGAAGGGAGAAGGCGAGTATCTGATCATCGGCGGAGAGTATCGGGTGCGGCGTATCATGTGCACCGTTTGAATTGGTAACACGTATGAGACCGGTAACGGCAAAGGCACCTACCTTTTTCGTAGGTGACTTTGCCGCTTTTTGCCAATACGGTTGCCTCTTGTGGGGTGTCTTCTGGCTAGAGCACTACCCTCGAAATCATGCAAGCCATCACCGTGGCACGAACGTGTCCCCAAAGCCCATCCCCCGTGACGGGGAGAGGAGAATTCCGCCTACACCATGAGAAGCTTCACGAGGAGATAGCCTACGCCACAGCCGGTGCTTACGCCGATGAGGCCGGGTATGATGAAGCTGTGGTTGAGGATGTATTTACCGATGCACGTCGTGCCGGAGCGGTCGAAGTTGATGCAGGCCAGATCGCTGGCATAGGTGGGCAGGATGAAGTAACCGTAGCTGGCGGAAATGAAGGCAATAATCATCAAAGGATCTACGCCGAGGCTGACCCCCAGGGGTGCCATGGCGGCGATGGCCGCGGCCTGGCTGTTAACGAACTTGGAGACGACAAACAGGACGATGGCGTAGCTCCAGGGCTGGGCAGCCACGATTCCCGCGAGGCTCCCTTTCAATAACTCAAAATGGGCCTCGAAAAAGGTGTCTGCCATCCAGGCCACCCCGAAGATGGAGATGACGGCAACCATGCCGGCCTTGAAGACGGTGCCGTTGGGGATTTCCTTGGTGTTCACCTTGCAGAACAGCACGATGAGCGCCCCGGCAGTCAGCATCATGATCTGGATGGCCAGGTTCATGGAGAGAGCCTTTGTTTTCCCGGCAGTTTCAAAGACCGGGCGCAGTTCCGGGAAGGCACCGAGGATGACTACCGCGGCAATGGCCGCAAAGAAGATCCAGGTGGCCCAGTAAGCCTCTTTAGGAAAAACTTTGTCCAGCAGGGTGGCGGATTCGCCGTAAATGTACTCCTTCTGCTCCGGGTCCTGGAGCTTTGCCTGGAAGTTGGGATCATTTTCCAGGTCCTTGCCCCGCTTGAGGCTCCAGAGCGCCATCATTAGTACACCGCAGAACGTGGCGGGAATGCCGACGCTCAGCAGTTGCAGCAAGCTGACCGGATGGGCGGATTTTGCCAGGATGGCGACCAGAGAGACGACAGCCACGGATACGGGAGAGGCGCAGATCCCCATTTGGGAGGCCACGGATGCCGCCGCCATGGGGCGTTCCGGGCGGACCCCCTCCTTGATGGCGATGTCGTAGATGATGGGGAACATCGTGTACACCACGTGACCGGTGCCGCACATGACGGTAAGACACCAGGTCGTAATGGGGGCGAGAATGGTGATGTACTGGGGATGCGCGCGCAATACCTTCTCGGCGAAGCGCATCATCACGTTGAGGCCGCCGGCGGTCTGCAGCACCGACGCACAACCGATGACGGCCATGATGGTCAGCAGCACATCCACCGGGGGCTTGCCGGGCGCGAGATGGAAGACAAAGGCAAAGACGAGGAGACCGGCGCCGCTGATAAGCCCGAGGCCGAAGCCTCCGTAACGGGTACCCACCAGCAGGCATGCAACGATAACCAGAAATTCGAGTGCGATGATGTAATCCATGATCATTCCCCCTTATTCAGCCGGAAAGCTGATTTGTGCGAACCTGCCGCGTGTTGTCACCATGTGAAGAGCACAGAGAGTGCCAACCCGGTGAAAATTCACAACATACTGATTATACTGACAAAAAATACAAAAACGGTCACAGGGCCAAAGAAACCCTCATAATCAATGGTTATGGCGAAGAAGGGACAGTAGTGATAACTGGCTGATTTTATTTGGTGTAGAGAGGGATATAACCAAAGGTTATAATTATAACCACCGGTTATGGGGGGTGGACATTTGGGACTTGAAAGACAGGATTTTTCGGATCCGGCTTGTCCGGCTCAGGACTGCCGCATCTTCAACCGTTTGGAGAGCGCCGGCTGCGAGATGCCCAGCAAACGTGCCGCCAGGGTCTGGTTCCCGCCGGACCGGTCCATGGCCTCCATCACCAGAAAGGCGGCGGCAGCGCTGAAGGTGGGGAGGTCGACAAAGCCGGCAAAGGGGTTATGTTTGGTCGGAGCAGGAGCAGCGATTGCCTGTGGTCGG
>JAGFXN010000282.1 GCA_017861215.1 Deltaproteobacteria bacterium
CGGCAAAATCGACAAAATCTGTCCTCGCCCAGCCGAATTTTCGCTTTGATTTTCTAAGTTCGACAGACTCCTAGCCGGTTTCCTCTGCCAGCTCTGCGGCGGCTGCGGCATTACACTTCTCGACCACCTCCCTGAGCCAGGCGATCTCATCGGGGAGAAACTGCTTCGCGTACGGGGTTCCCACATTCAGCGCCCAGTGCAGGGGGGGCATCGTCGTGGCGGCGAGCACATACCCCGGCACCTCGACGCTGTCCACTTCGGACTCCGCCCAGGCATTCATCCGCTCCCTGCTGTCGAAGAGCATCAGGTAGTCGTTCCCCTCCGACTCGATGATGATCGGCAGCACCTGCCCCTCGGCATTCTCTCCGCCTGCCTCGATCGTCTCCCGCTCGTCCAGTTTCGGCACGAAAAAAGTGGCATTGAGAAACAGGTCATAGTACTTCGACTGGTTTCTGCCGTCGTTACTATCCTGGCGCAGCGTCTCCAGCGCCTGGTCCAGTTCGGTCATAAGAAACTCCTTTTATTGCCAGACAAGATATTTCTGATGATATCATTTCGGCCTTTGCGATATCAATTGTCAATGTGCCTTTTGGTGGAAATGTCTGCAAGTCACGATTGAACAGGACTTCCCCTTGTGCAACAAGTACCCGCGGCTCCCGCCTGACCATGGTCAGGCGGGAGGAGGAGCGCCGCTTGCAGAGCAGCTCAAAAACGGCGCATTACGAAATTTCCTCGACGGAGGCGGTTTTCAAGCCAGATCCCCAGCCAGAGCTTGAGGAATCTGCGGGAAGGGGGAAACAACAGCGCCAGGCCGACCAGATCGGTGAAGAAGCCGGGAGTCAGCAGCAGAATCCCCCCCGCCAGGACAAACGCACCGTCCAGAATATGCGCGGCCGGAAGGCGGCCGGCGGCCAGTTCATCGCGGATTGCGGCAATCAACCGGAACCCCTGGGAGCGGGCCAGCCAGGCCCCGGCCAGGGAGATGGCCAGCAGGATGGCCACCGTGGGGAGCGGGCCGATAACCCGGCCGACCTTGATAATCAGCCAGACCTCGATGACCGGCACAATGGCAAAAAGCAGGAACAGGCGCAACAGCAAGGTTCACCTCTCCCCGGCGGCCGGGTTGCAACGGCAGCGTGTCGACAACGGTGCAGCAGCATGGTTCATAACGCTCTCCTTTACCCTACTATGGCAACGCTCCGACGAGACATTAACCCGCTAGGGTCACGGTAACCTGCAGCGGCAGCGTACCAGCGGTGATTTTGCGCTGTTTCTGCAGGATGGCTGGCTTACGGTACCGGCTCAGTCTGCCGCTCCAGCAGCGTCAGATACGCCAGCGCCTCGTCCGCGCTCTCCCCGCACATCTGCGGCGAAGGCCGCAGGCTGCCGCAGACCGCCGGCCGATCACCCGACCCGAAAAGGCGACAGCGGTTCTCGGCAGTCAGCTGGCTGCAGCGCACCCCGGCTGGCTTCCCCTGCGGCATGCCGGGAATCGGCGACGAGATCGACGGGGCAATGCAGCAGGCAGCGCAGCCGGGACGACAGGCAAAGGAGTTCTCCGTTATCTTCATCATGGTTTTGCACCCCGGGAGCACCATAGATACCAGGCAGGCGGCATGACAGCTCCAACTAAACACTGTACATTTCTCGTCTTTTCTACCGTATCGTTCCGGATGAGGCAAGCAATAAAGGCGGCAGCCGAGGATACAGCGGGAGCCGGGACGTGACCGGCCTACCTTGCATATCGGTTGAACACTGCTATAAATAAAGAGCAGACCGGAAACTGCGGCATCCGGGTTGCAACGGTTTTACCAGGCTTCTACAGACAAGGAGGTATGAGATGAGACTATGGTTACTGGCAGCGCTGCTCATGACCATCATCCCCGCATCCGCACCGGCGGACGCTGTGCCGGTGGCAGCCAACGGCATCGCCCTCTTTCAGGATTACCGCAGCTGGCAGGTGATCGCCCCTTCCTTCCGCGAGGACAAGAAGCATATCCGGGTGATCCTCGGCAACCCGCTCGCCGTCAGGGCGATGCGGGACAAGCTCCGCCCGCTGCCGGACGGCGCCGTGCTTGCCAAGGTGGCCTGGACGGTACGTCAGCACCCCTCCTTCCCGGTGGCAACGGAACCGGACGCCTTTGTCCAGGTGGAGTTCATGGTCAAGAATAGTGCGGCCTACAAGGCAACCGGCGGCTGGGGTTTCGCCCGTTTTGTCGGCAATGACCTGAAGCCCTACGGCAAGGACGCCGCTTTCGTACAGGAGTGCTTCGGCTGCCATACGCCGGTGAAAAGCAACGACTACCTGTTCACCGGTTACGCCCCTACCCCCTGATCCTCCGTTTGGTCCGGCAGTAGACAGAGAAAGTCTGACGGAAAAAGGCCCTGATCTCTCAGGGCCTTTGTGACCGGTTTACACCCGATCAAGCAATTCTTTTGCTGTTCCTTCGTGAAGATTTTTTCAAGAAGTTCAACCGGTGCTGCTGAAGAACGTTCCCTGCCTCAAGCACGTTGCTCGTACCTTTCGACAATCCTGGCGTACCTCTCCGTGAAA
>JAGFXN010000283.1 GCA_017861215.1 Deltaproteobacteria bacterium
CCAGTTTGTGGCGCCGGTAGCGATCGGCAGCAACTCTCTTATTGCCGCCGGAACGACAGTAACCAGGGACGTACCCCCCGATTCCCTTGCCATTGCCCGCACGGCGCAGGTGAACAAGGAAGGGTGGATGCTGAAAAAGGGCTCTGGGCACTAGGCTCTGGGCTCTGGGGGAAAGCGGATGGGCAGAGGCGGGTTTGAGGAGTTGTTGGTTTGGCAAAAAGGCAAGGAGTTGGCGATAGATGTTTATCGGCTGACGAATGCCGGAGCTTTTACCAAAGACTTCGGCCTCAGAGACCAAATGCGGCAGAAGGTGATGAGAGAGAAACCGATAAGGAAGCTATTCGCTATTTCTTCATTGCCAAAGGTTCAACTGCGGAGTTGCTGACACAGACTATCATAGCGCGTGAAATCGGCTATCTGCCTGAACAGCAGCATCTTGAATTACAAGAGAAGTGCAGAACTATCATGAAAATGCTTGCAGCTCTCATCAAAGCGAGAATCACAAAAATCTAACTCCCTAGTGCCCAGAGCCTAGAGCCTAGAGCCAATTGTCTAGCGCCTAGTGCCTAGTGCCTAGAGCCCGAGGTAATATATGTGTGGAATTGTCGGCTATATAGGGAATCAACAGGCGACCCCGGTCATTCTTGACGGGCTGAAGCGGCTTGAATACCGCGGCTATGACTCTGCCGGGATATGTACCATGGTCAACGGCACGGCTTCCATGGTGCGGAGCGAAGGGAAGCTGATCAATCTGGAAAACATGCTGAACGCCGCGCCGCTGGCCGGCACCATCGGCATCGGCCATACCCGCTGGGCAACGCACGGCAGGCCTTCGGAGCGCAACGCCCATCCGCACCAGGCGGGATCGATCATCCTTGTCCATAACGGCATCATCGAAAACTATCTGCCGCTCCGGGAACAGCTCAAAACAACGGGCCATATTTTCAAGAGCGAGACAGATACCGAGGTCATCTCGCACCTGATTGACGAGTGGCTCAAATCCGGCTGCGGCTTTGAAGCCGCGGTGCGCGGCGCTCTCGGGGAAGTTCGCGGCGCCTATGCGGTCTGCGTCCTCTGCGAAGATGAACCGGGGGTGATGATCGCCGCCAAGCAGGGCTCACCTATGGTGGTGGGTATCGGCGAGGCGGAGTTCTTTGTCGCTTCGGATATCCCGGCAATCCTCTCGCATACCAGAAACATGGTCTTTATGGAGGACGGCGAGTTTGTCCTCTTCAGGACCGGCGCGGCCGCACCCGAATTTTCCACCCTTGCCGGTGAGAGGATCGAGAAAAAGTCCCGGCATATCGACTGGTCGCCCATGATGGCGGAAAAGGGGGGCTACAGGCACTTCATGCTGAAGGAGATCTACGAACAGCCCCGGGCGATCAGGGATACGCTTGCCGGCAGGATTCTCGAAGAAGAAGGCGACGTTTTCCTCGAAGATCTGCAGCTTGCCGATGCCGAGCTTGCAGGCATCGACAGGATATGCATCATCGCCTGCGGCACATCATGGCACTCCGGCCTTGTCGGCAAATTTCTCCTTGAAGGCCAGTGCCGCATAGCGGTGGAAGTTGATATCGCTTCGGAGTTTCGGTACCGCAATCCGGTCATCAACGCCAGGACCCTGCTTGTCCTGATTTCGCAGTCGGGCGAGACTGCCGACACCCTGGCGGCAATGCGGGAGGCAAGATCACGCGGGGCAAAAGCTGTCGCTATCTGTAATGTTGTCGACTCCTCCATTGCCAGGGAGGCTGACGGCGTCATCTATACCCATGCCGGGCCGGAAATAGGCGTTGCCTCGACCAAAGCCTTCGTGACCCAACTGGTCGCCCTGCAGCTGCTCTCTATCCGCTTTGGCCGCGCCATCGGCACCATTCACAAAGCCAGGGCGAGAGAGTTGCTTGCCGGGCTGTTACGCATATCGACCCTGATGGAAGAAACTCTCAAGCTCGACGCAGAGGTCGAAAAGGTCGCCCGCCATTATATGAATGCCCGTGATTTCCTTTATCTCGGCCGGGGGCTGAACTATCCGATTGCGCTTGAAGGCGCACTCAAGCTGAAGGAGATCTCCTACATCCACGCCGAAGGGTATCCCGCCGGCGAAATGAAACACGGCCCGATCGCCCTGATTGACGAAAATATGCCGGTAGTTGTGCTGGCGCCGAAAAACAGCACCTACGACAAGGTTGTCTCCAACATGGAGGAGGTCATCGCCAGAGGCGGCAGAGTAATTGCCGTCTGCACGGCCGGCGACAGTGACATCAGAGGCAAGGCAGAGACGGTGATCGAGATCCCTGACGCCGCCGAAGAACTGCTGCCGCTGCTGCTGTCCGTGCCGCTGCAGCTCCTGGCTTATCATGTCGCCGTGCTGAAAGGGACTGATGTGGATCAGCCGCGGAATCTGGCGAAAAGCGTCACGGTGGAATAAGGGCTGCCAGCTGCTGTTGCAGGGCAGACGGGTCGAGCGGTTTGGAGAGATAGCCGCTGATCCCCAGTTCCTGGCAGAGTTTAAAATCGCCCGGGTTATCAGAGGAACTGAGGATTATCACCGGCAGGGCAGCGGGGCTGAAGCGTTGCCGCAATCTGGCAAGCAGGCTTATCCCGCCGATTTTCGGCAGTTGCAGATCAAGCAGAACGACGGCAGGAGTAGCGCCATTTTTAGCCAATAAACGCTGCAGCGCTTCGTCACCGTTTTTGGCAATTTCAACCTGCAGCGCAAAC
>JAGFXN010000079.1 GCA_017861215.1 Deltaproteobacteria bacterium
GCAACGGCGAACATCCCGTCAAACCCGGGCTGAAACCTCGGGAAAGAGAGCTGGCCATCCATCGAGCCGGCCATTATGGTTTCGGAAGCAAGGGCCGCCTCAATCATTGCCCGCTCGCTGTTTTTTGTCCGTGTTACCTGACAGCGCATTTCGAGAGCCATCTGTTCGATGATTGACGGAGCAGAAACAGGGACGGCGATATTGCCGCGCTCCCCCGATTTGAGCAGCAGAGCGACGGCAAGCGCAAGAAGCTCAGGCGGTTCATAAATCCTGCCAACATTGTCAATCAGTGTGATCTGTTCTCCGTCAGGATCAAGCCAGAAGCCGGCGGCTGCCTCAAGAGTGGTCACTATTTTGGAGAGTTGTTGCAGGCTGCCCGGTTTTTCCACTGCGCTGCCGGCACCCCGTTCCGCATCTACAAATCCGTTCAGGCCGATGACCTCGAAGCCAAGATCGTTCAACAGGGCAGGGAGCGTCTGTCCGGAAGGTGAACAGTTGAAATCGATCACGATTTTCATTTTGCGCTTGCGGAGAAGATTGCGGTCGATGATGCGCACAAAGCCCTCACGGTAGAAATCCACCACCTGCGGCAACTCGGTAATGCCGCCTGGTTCGCTGTGGTGGGCCCGCCGGAAGTTCTCCTTGAAGAAAATACGCTCGATATTTTTTGCCATCGAGCTTGAAAAATCAAGGCCGTCGCCATCGAGAAAGAGAATTTCAGTCACTGCCGGGTCGTCTATCGATTGCCTGAAGTAGACCCCGCCCACTTCTCCATAGGTATTCAGCTTGTACCTGACGATCGGCAGTGGGATCATCTTGATGTCACGGACATTTACCCCCGCAGAGAGGATCCCTCCCAGGAAGCTCCTCTTGAGCATCCTGGACGATAGCGTGGCATCGCGAGCTGCAAGGACGAAACTACCCTTGCCGAGGGACGTTCCATAAGCGCACCCCAGTTTGGCAACAAATTCAGGGGTGAGCTCGACGTTGGTCAGCCCTTTTACTAAAGCGCCTTCAAAGAGTGACTTCTTCCATTTTTCTCCCCAGATAAGATTATCGGTAACAGTCGCACCTGCTTCAATAACCTTGCGCGGCCAGATCTTCACATCACGCTTGATAAATGCATCTTCGCCAATGGAGGTTTCTTCAGCAACAATAACCCCTTCTTCAATGACGACCCCTTGAGCCACCCTGACATTGTTGCAGATCACACTGTCACTGATCTTTGTGCCGCGTTTTATGTAGACGTTGTCCCAGATGACACAGCGGGCGAGCTTTACCCCGTCCTCGACAGTGCAGTTGCGGCCGATCACCGAGTCTTTTATATGTGGACGGCCGGTAACCTGGGAGTTATCCCCGATTACCACCATGCCGGACAGATTATCTGCATGATCAATCCGGACATCTGCCCCTACCCGGATATCTTTTCCGGCGATAGCCTGTTTGACTTCGTCAGATCTTACCGCGACGCGTCCTTTGAAGATGTCGTGATGGGCCTCGCGGTAGGAATCGGTATTGCCGATATCTCGCCAGTACCCTTTGGCCGCAACACCGAATAACGGCTCTTTCTTTTCAAGGAGGAGGGGAAAGAGATCCTGCGAGAAATCAAAGTTCTCTCCTGGCGGGATATAGGCCAAAACCTCCGGTTCAAGCACGTAAATGCCGGTATTGATCGTGTCAGAGATAACCTCTCCCCAGCCCGGCTTCTCCAGAAACTGGAGTATCCTTTTCTCCTTGTCCGTTATCACCACTCCGAACTGCAGCGGATCTTTTACCGAGGTAAGAGTTATCGTGGCCTTTGCCCTCTTCTCTTCATGAAACCTGATGATCTTCTCAAGATTGAAATCAGTCAGCAGGTCGCCGCTGATGACGATGAACCTTTCGTCCAGAAATTTTTCCGCAGATTTTACCGCTCCCGCTGTACCCATGTCAGCAAGAGGGGTGACATAGGTGATTTTTACTCCGAACTCCGAGCCGTCGCGGAAAAAGTTCTTGACGCTGAAAGGCTGATGATAGAGCAGCATTACCAGATCGGTAATGCCGTAGCTCTGCAGCAGTTCGACAATATGGAGCATGATCGGACGGTTGAGAAGAGGTATCATCGGTTTCGGCAGGCTGCTGGTCAGCGGCTGGATGCGGGTGCCGAACCCGCCGGCCATAATAACGGCTTTCATCTGTCAAACCTCCTCTTGACTCTGCAGCAGATTCAACGAGCCCGTTTCTTCTCAATGAGGCGCTTTATCTCATCCTTCAATTCCTGCATGTCGCTGGATTTAACGACATAACTGTCGGCTAGCCAGGCGGAGAAATCATCCTTGTAACAGGAAAACGCCGTAGAAAGAATGACGGCCATATCGTGGCGCTCTCGTACCAGGCTCTGCAGCAGGTCGAGGCCGCTTTCGTTTTTCAGCTTGATATCCAGCAGCACCACGGCATAGGTATTCTCCTTGAGAAGCGCGAGCGCTGCGGCAATAGTCCCGGCGGCATCGACTGTATACCCTTCATCGGTAAGCTCCTGCGAGTAGAGCAGCCTGATACTTGCTTCGTCATCCACAATCAGTATTCGGTTCATTATCCTGCTCCTCCTTCTGCTGCTGCAAAACTATGCAGAATTGTGTGCCGCCGTCAGGGCGGTCTTCTATTTCAAAGGAACTGCCGTGACGCTCCAGAATGATCTTGCAGAGCGGCAGTCCGACTCCCTGTCCGAGAGTCTCAGTCGCCATGAACGGCGTCAGCAGCGCCTGTTTGATCTCCTCTGACAAGGCAACGCCCCTGTCATTGATGCACAGCATGATTCTGTCGCCGCGCTGGCTGGTCGTAACCTCAATCCGGTCAACTGCGGGCTGATCCACAGCGACGTAGTTTATTATCGTCCGCAGGCAGTATGCTATCTGTTTGTAGTCGAGGCAGGCAGTGGGGAGTTCCGCAGCCAGCCGCAGATCAACGGCGATATGCATCTCCTCCAGGCGGGGCTTCATTTCCGCAGTTACCGCGCTTGCCAGCTGGTTGACATCCCAGCGGTCCATGACCGGATGCTGAGCCTCAGAGTAGTTCAGCACCTCCTCAAGCACGTCATCCAGGCGATTTGCCTCACTGAGGATGAACTCAAGATATTCTTTTTTCTGTTCGATATCGCCGTTTTTCAGCAGTGCACGTGCAAAGCCACCGATAGCGGCAAGGGGGTTGCGGATGGAGTGGGCAATGCTGGCGGTTATCCTGCCGACAACCGCCATCTTTTCCATTTTTATGATCAGATCCTGCTGTTCCTGAAGTTTCTGGTTGGCCTTTAACTGGTTTTCAACTTCTTCCTGCAGTCTTTCATAAAGCGATGCCCTTTCAATGGCAAAGGCTACCGGAAAGGCAAAAATCTGCAGTGACTGCAAATCCCGCGGCGAGATCGGATTGTTGGTTACAAAATTGTCCGCCAGTAATACGCCGATACTTCTGTTGCGGGAGATAAGCGGCATAACCAGAAAACGGCTTACCCCGAGAATCTGCGCCAGCTTCGGGTCGACCTGAGGATCTTCAAAAGCATGCTCGATGAGGATGGAGCGCCGCTCCTGCAGTGCTCTGTTGAAAATATGCCCTGTGTCATCACGGGAGACGGTGAGCTTTTCGAGGATATCCTGAAATTTGGCTTTTTCAGAAGAGAGTTTTTTCTTGTAAAACTCCCGGGAGAGCTCAGTCAGGGAAAAATTGCTCTGGTCGACCTCATCCCAGATCCGCCAAGCCTCTTCATAATTTCTCGGCCCTACGCCGAGATGGCCGACCAGATTTTTCCGCTCCCGGTCAAGCATCAGCAGAAACGCCCTGTTCATGCCGAACCCTTTGCCGGAGGTTATCGCCGTCATTGCCACCGAAAGAATCTCATCCAGTTCCATGGAGGCTTGCAGTACCAGGCTCAGTTCATGCAGAAACCGGATCTCGCGGCTCTTGCTTGACAGGAAGTCTGACATGGACTGCAACTGCCCTTTCTGCTCCTTGTACTCGTCACGCAGGGCGTTGATGATCTGCCGGAACGAGTCATTTTCAGGGAGGGTTGCAAGATCGCGCTGAAACCAGGAACAGTCGATGCACTTTTCAACAAAGCGTTTGCGCGGCGACGAGTAGAGATATTCCTCACCCTCCTCGATATTCGGGCATTCCAGCGGGCTTCTTTCCTGGTTGAACCAACAGCATTCATATGACATCTTTTTTTTGCTCCGGAGCGGTTCTCTGCAGGAATACGGGGTCAGACTTCTCTTGTTGCACAGCTTGCGCCGCCTGCGGGCGAAGTAGGTTTCAGTATACCCCCAAGCGGCGAGATTTCAACTGCCTGCCTCCAAAATATAGCCGGTAGCAGGTGCTTCACTGTTTGCAAGGAATAAGCCGCTGTTGCCATTGCCGCTCTTGCAAGCAGCAGTTAGCAAAAAACAGACAAATTTTGAATGAATCTGTTGACAATTATTGAATAGTGTCGATAATCTTTTTTCTGGCTGCTGCAGTTATTGAATAAAATCAGCATAACTGTGGAAAGTATAAATCATAATGCAGATAAATCAGGGGGTGAAAATGAAATCATTGATTGAATTAGTCGCAGAGATTGTATCTTCGCATGCATCAAACACAACAATGACTACCGAGCAGCTTGTGCAGGAGCTGCAGACGGTTCATTCCGCATTGAAAAATCTTGAACAGGGATTGAATGCGGTTGAGTTTAATGAATCTGTTGCCGGAGATGCAAAAGATAGTACTATCAGCATACGGCAGGCATTCAGGAAAGATGAAGTAATCTGCATGGTATGTCAGAAGGGCGGCTTCAAGACACTTAAAAAGCACCTGACAACTGCGCACCAATTGACACCTGGTCAGTACAGAAAACAGTTCGGCATCAAGAGCAGTCAGAAACTTGCTGCAAAGAGTTTTTCGGATGCCAGAAGGAAAGCCGCGGAAGAGAGAGGAATGACAGATATTCTTGCCAAAGCCAGAGAGAAGAGAATGGCAAACCTGAAAGTCGGCAAGGCTGCCGCGGCCAGACCTGCCAAAGCGGCCAAGCCTGTTGCCGCGGCTAAACCCGTTGTCGCTGCCAAGCCGGCAAAAGTAAAAAAACCGTAGTCTGCCCCAGTGAAACCTCCTGCAAAAGGCCCGCTATTGCTGACCTTTTGCAGGACAGCTCGGAGCCTGTTAGACGCCTAGCCGCTTTGCAGCAGACGCGCCAGATCCGCAATCATATCATCAGTATCTTCCAACCCGACAGATAGACGGACAAGTGTGTCGCTGATCCCTCTGGCGGCTCTCTCTGCCGGCGGCATGGCAGCATGGGACATCTTCGCCGGATAGGAGAGGATGCTCTCCACTCCGCCCAGGCTGACCGCAAAGGCGGCCAGATGAATCCCTTCCAGCAGTTTCTTTGTCAGCTCATAGCTCTCCAGCTCGAAAGAAAGCACTGCCCCGGGACCTGCTGCCTGAGCCTGGTGAACGGCATAACCGGGATGACTTGCCAGCCCCGGATAATAGACCCTGGTTACCTGTGGCTGCCGGGCCAGCCAGGCGGCTATCTTTACCGCACTCCGCTGGCTCTCCTCCAGGCGCACCTTGAGCGTACGCAGCCCGCGAAGGGTCAGCCAACAGTCCTGGGGGCCGAGAATGGCGCCAAAGGCGTTCTGCACAAAGCCGAGCCTTGCGGCGAGCTGTTCATTGTTTACCACGGCAAAACCGCAGACTACATCGCTGTGACCGTTCAGGAACTTGGTGCCGCTGTGCAGGACAATATCGCACCCCAGTTCCAGAGGGCGCTGCAGGTAGGGGGTCATGAAGGTGCTGTCCACCAGGGTAAGCAGCTCATGTTTGCGGGCGATGGCTGCCGCCCCCTTCAGGTCGGTGATCTTCAGCAGCGGGTTGGAAGGGCTCTCCAGGTAGACAGCCTTCGTCTCCGGTTTGACCGCCGCTTCGATAGCCGTCAGGGAGGTGGCATCGACAAAGGTGACGCTCAGCCCCCACTGGCTGAACAGTTTGGTCAGCACGCGGAAAGCGCCGCCGTACACATCCTCGCAGACAACCAGATGATCTCCCGGCTTGAAGAGCAGCAGTGTGGAGGAAATGGCCGCCATTCCGGAACCGAAGGCAAAGGCGGCGCTGCCCCCCTCCAGGTCGGCAATAGCTTCTTCGAGCGCCTCTCTGGTCGGGTTGCCGGAGCGGGCGTAATCGTATCTGCCGAAATGGTCCACCGACTGCTGGGCAAAGGTTGAAGTCTGGCAGACCGGGAGGGAGAGCGCTCCTGTTGCCGGATCGATGGTGTGGCTGCCGTGGATGAGGCGCGTTGCGAATTTCATGTTACTCCTCCGTGGTAAATGCCTGTTGCAGGTCGGCGATCAGGTCAGCACCATCCTCTATCCCCACCGACAGCCGCAGCAGCCTGTTGTTGATCCCCAGCTTTTCGCGCTTCTCCGGCTCGATATCGGCGTGCGTCTGCAAGGCGGGAAAGGTGATCAGCGTCTCCACCCCGCCAAGACTCTCGGCAAAGGAGATCAGTTCTGTCTTCAGCAGCAGCTTCTCCACCAGTTCCGGCGAGGCAACCTCAAAGGCGATCATGGCGCCGTAGCCAGTCGCCTGACTCTGCAGGAGTTCATGGCCGGGGTGGGCCTTAAGCCCCGGATAGAATACTTTTGTCACCTGCGGGTTGTTTTCCAGCCAGACGGCTATCCTGGCGGCATTTTCCTGCTGGCGGTCGAGCCTTACGGCAAGCGTCTTCAAGCCGCGTATCGTCAGCCATGAATCCTGCGGCCCCAGCACTGCGCCGGCGCCGTTCTGATGAAAATAGACCCTGGCGGCGAGGGTCGGATCTTTGACCGTTACCAGACCGCAGATGGTATCGTTATGTCCGGACAGGTACTTGCTGCCGCTGTAGACGGCGATGTCGGCCCCCAGATCGAGCGGCTTCAGGAGGTAGGGCGTCAGAAAGGTATTGTCAACGATGCAGAGCAGCCCGCCCCTTTTACAGATAGCGGCGAGAGAGGCAATATCGGCAACCTTGAGCAGCGGATTGGTAAGCGACTCGACGAACAGTCCCTTTGTTTCGGGGCGGATGGCCGCCTCTACCGCCGCCGTATCGCTGGTGTCGACATAGCTGAAGGTGAGACCGTACTGGTTGAAAATCTGCTCGAACAGGCGGTAGGTGCCGCCGTACAGGTCTTCGGTCACCAGCAGGTGATCGCCGCGGCTGAAGAGGAACAGCAGGCTGGTAATGGCCGCCATCCCCGAAGCATAGGCAAAGCCTGCGGCAGCGCCGTCCAG
>JAGFXN010000080.1 GCA_017861215.1 Deltaproteobacteria bacterium
TCCTCAGCGCGTATTTTTTACCACTCCATATAAAGTTGCTCCCATAGCCGGAAATGGATTGGTATCAAAGGGCGATGGTAAATTGAACGAATTGAAACTCTTTTCTTGCGGATGTATTCACTTCCGCAACGTCGGGGAATAAAACATGGACTACGCTAAAGTCGCAACACTCACGATCGGTTTCACCGGGCAGGCCCTTTTTTTCCTGCGCTTCTTTTTCCAATGGCTGCATTCCGAAAGACAGAAAAAATCGGTCATTCCGGAAATTTTCTGGTACTTGAGTATCTTTGGTGGGCTTCTACTCCTGGTATATTCGATACTCCGCAAGGATATCGTCTTTATCGTCGGTCAATCTACCGGCACGTTCATCTATCTCCGCAACATTTACTTCCTCCGTCGCGAGCGGCGTAAAGCCAGGCGTAAAGCCGAGATTGAATCATGCTCGGATTGACTGGCGTTAGAATCAAGCCGTATTTCTGTCAATTGGCATTGAAAAATGACCGGCCATCGGCGCCCAATTTTGACCTGCCCCAGTTCAGGCTGAAGGGATTTCCCCGGACAGGCATTCTTCCCCCCTCTCCGGCCCTTTCAGTCTAACCTAAAGGCATCTCCCCACTTGACAAATACCCTCGGTAGCGTTAGGTAGAATGCTCGTCGGGGCGCAGCGCAGTCTGGCAGCGCACCTGCCTTGGGAGAATTTGCTGACAGCTTTTTAACACCGGAGTCAGTTCCAGTGATTTATGAGTATACACCGCATAGGCCTTCGGTTCGATCCCGATCAGCTCCACCAATACGTAGGGGGTTAGACTCATCAGTCTAACCCCCTTGTTTTTTCCAGGCATGGTTCTCAATCCGGACGGTTGCGCATCAGTTATGGCGCTGCCCTGTCCAGGTCAGGTTCTTTGGTCCGCCTGGCGATGTTGAAAAATATTGTCCCCAGCATAAGATCACTTATGGCGCTTACCAGTACGCCGACAGGAAAAAGGACAACCGAAGCTATCATGATGCCGGTCGCCATATTTGCATAACAGAAAGGCTTTAACATCCCGCCCAGATCATCCGGCAGCTTCAGCAGCTTATAGCCGAATTGCACTTGCACTACTCCCTGCGCAACCAGTATCACGATAACGGCAAGCGCTGTTGTTTCTTTCAGCGAAGTGACGTACAAGGACACTACCGTGAGTATTCCGGCGATTACGCCCGCCTTGATCATCAGGCCGATGCTCCTGTCCGTATCATGAAATATGAAGCGGGCATGAAGGAGCTTCCTGAAATAGAGGAGGAGGGCAACAAACAGCAGGGTGCCGGCAAGCTGCATAGTTGTCTGGATGATGCTGGCGGTTGCATCGAGCCTGCCCTCAAGGCGGTAGGAAAGATACATCAGGGGGAGAGTGAAAAAGGCGCTTATCATTGCCAGCCAACCGGCGATTGTCATGGTTTTACAGGTCAAAACAGACTCCTTCAACGATAGATAGCCAGTGCTCCAGGGATCACGCAAGGCGCAGCAAGCTCCGGGATGATTTTCTGACACGTTTTCTCTTCCTGACAAGCTTCTCAATTCGGCAAAACAGTATAGCTCAGCGGCAGCAACAGATTGCAAGAAAAGATTGACTTTGAGTGTGCCAGGGGCGAAAATTGTTAGATTTTTTTGCATTTCATCACTGCAACAGGAGACTCATCAGTGCAGATCATTAAATTCGGTACCGACGGCTGGCGCGGGGTTATTGCCCGTGAATTCACCTTTGAAAACGTCTCCATTGTGGCGCAGGCGACCATGGATTACCTGAACCGCGAAGGGCTTGCAGCCAAAGGTCTGGTCATCGGTTATGACCGGAGGTTCCTGTCGCGCGAGTTTGCCGAGCGCACGGCAGAGATCGCTGCCGGCAACGGCATCAAGGTGCTGCTTACGGACGGCTACACGCCGACTCCGGCGGTTTCCTGGGCGGTGCATTCCCGTGCGGCCGGCGGCGGGGTGATGATCACCGCCAGCCACAATCCGCCGGTTTACAACGGCTTCAAGGTAAAAGAGTCTTTCGGCGGTTCGGCCCGCCCTGGTACGACATTGAAAATCGAAGAGCAGGTTGCGGCGAACATTGCCGCCGGACGCACAATCCTGGCGCTGCCTTTTGCCGAAGCGCTGCAGAGCGGCATGGTGGAGATATTTGAAGCCAACAGTGCCTATCACAGCCAGCTGCAAAAGTATGTCGACATCGCGCTCATCCGCAGCAGCCACATACCTTTTGTCGCCGATCCAATGTATGGAGCCGGCAGCGGCGCCTTCCCGCTGCTTCTCGCGGAGTGCACCGAGATCCACGGCGACTGCAATCCGGCCTTCGGCGGCCAGGCGCCGGAACCGACCGAAGAGCATCTGCAGGAACTGTCGGCGACGGTGAAAAGCGGCGGCTACAAGCTGGGACTGGCTCTGGACGGCGACGCCGACCGGATCGGAGCGGTGGATGAAAACGGCGATTTCTTCTCGTCGCATATGATCTTCACCGTGCTGCTGCGCCATCTTTACGAGCGCAAAGGGCTGCGCGGCGGGGTGGTCAAGACCGTTTCGACGACGCAGATGATCAATCTGCTGGCGGCAAAGTTCTCACTGCCGCTTTTCGAGACCCCGATCGGCTTCAAGCATATCTGCGAACTGATGCTGGAGCACGACATCCTCATGGGCGGAGAAGAGTCGGGCGGTCTCGGGGTGAAAGGACATATTCCGGAGCGGGACGGCATCCTGATGGGGCTGCTGCTGCTGGAGGCGATCGCCATGTCCGGCAAAGGGCTGCGCCAGCTGCTCAATGAAACGATGGACGAGATCGGTCATTTTTACTACCGGCGGCTCGACCTGCAGATTGAGCAGTCTGCCAAGGAGCGGCTGATAAAACGGCTGCAGGGTGACGCCCCCAAAGAGATCGCCGGGAAAGCAGTCGCAGCGGAGAACTTTGCCGACGGCTTCAAATTCATCTTTGCGGACGGCGCCTGGCTGCTGATCCGCCCCTCCGGCACCGAGCCGGTGCTGCGACTCTACAGCGAGGCAGGCAGTCCGGCCGAAGTGGAGCGTTTACTGGCCGCCGGACGGGAGATCGCCGGAGTCTGATTTCCGTCTGAAGAAAAGTCAGCTAAAAACATAGAAGAACCTTTGCACCGCAAAGACGCAAAGAGCGCAAAGAACTGCCGCAAAGAACTTCCTGAAAACAAGGTTATGGTTTTCTTTGCGTAATCTTTGCGACCCTTGCGTCATGAGCGACCGCAGGGAGCGGGCGGTTCAAGGGTCAACCTGACCGTACCCCAACCCGATACGGATACGACAATTATGGCTCACGATAAAATCATCATCAAAGGTGCCTGCGAGCACAACCTCAAATGTATCGACCTGGAAATCCCGCGGGATCAGCTGGTGGTCATCACCGGCATTTCCGGCTCCGGCAAGTCGACGCTCGCCTTCGACACCATCTATGCCGAAGGGCAGCGCCGTTATGTGGAGTCCCTCTCCGCCTACGCCCGCCAGTTCCTGGAGCAGATGGACAAGCCGGATGTGGAGTCGATCGAAGGGCTCTCCCCGGCCATCTCCATCGAGCAGAAGACCACCAGCAAAAACCCCCGCTCCACCGTCGGCACCGTTACCGAAATCTACGACTATCTCCGCCTTCTCTTTGCCCGGATCGGCAAACCTCACTGCTACAGCTGCGGCAAGGAGATCACCTCCCAGACCGTGTCGCAGATGGTCGACCAGGTGCTGGCGCTGCCGGCAGGGACCAGGCTGCAGCTCCTCTCGCCCCTGATCCGCGGCCGCAAGGGTGAATACCGCAAAGAGTTGCAGAACCTGCGCAAGGAAGGGTTCACCCGGGTCATCATCGACGGCCAGCCGCTGGAGCTGGCGGAAGAGATTACTCTCGACAAGAACAAGGCGGTTCCGGAAACAATCCTCTTTTCAGCCAACCTCGCCTGCATCGACTGCGGCATCTCCTACCCGGAGATGACGCCGCGGATGTTCTCCTTCAACAGTCCGTACGGCGCCTGCCCCGACTGCACCGGCCTCGGGACGCGCATGTATTTCGATGCCGAGCTGGTCGTCCCCAATCCTGACCTATCCATCCGTGAGGGGGCCATTGCCCCATGGGAAAAGCGGCTTTCCGGCTGGTACCACCAGACGCTGGAAGCGCTGGCCAAAGCCTACAAATTCGACATCCGCACCCCCTTCCGTGACCTGCCACCGGCAGCGAAAGAGGTGATTCTGCATGGTTCCAGGGGTCATAAGGTCGAGTTCTGGTGGGAAGAGGACGGCGGCCGCCGTCACACCTATCAGAAAGAATTCGAAGGGGTGCTGAACAACCTGCAGCGGCGCTACCTGGAAAGCGAATCCGAAAGCGTCCGCGAAGACCTGGAAAAGTACATGAATGTCATGCCCTGCCCGAGCTGCGCAGGGGCACGGCTGAAAAAAGAGTCGCTGTTTGTGAGGGTTGGCGGCAGCAGCATCCGCGACGTTACCGCCCTTGCCATCCGTGACTGCCTGCAGTTTTTCACTGATCTGCTGCTGTCCCCTAAGGATGCGGAAATCTCCCGCCGCATTCTCAAGGAGATCAGGGAGCGGCTCGGCTTCCTGGTGAATGTCGGCCTCGACTACCTCTCTCTCGACCGTACCGCCGGCACCCTTTCCGGGGGCGAAGGGCAGCGGATCCGGCTGGCAACGCAGATCGGCTCGTCGCTGGTGGGGGTGCTCTACATTCTCGATGAGCCCTCCATCGGCCTGCACCAGCGGGACAACGCCCGGCTGCTGCTTACCCTCATGCACCTGCGCGACATCGGCAACACGGTGCTGGTGGTGGAGCATGACGAAGAGACCATTCTGGAGGCGGACCATGTCATCGACATGGGTCCGGGGGCCGGCGTGCACGGCGGCGAAGTCGTTGCCCAGGGGACGCCGCGGCAGATCATGGAGAATCCGGCCTCCATCACCGGCAAGTATCTCTCCGGCGAACTGTCGATTCCGCTGCCGGCCCAGCGCCGCACTGCCGCCAAGTACCTTACCATCAGCGGCGCCACAGAAAACAACCTCAAGGATGTCACCGTCGACATTCCGCTCGGTGTCATCACCTGCGTCACCGGCGTTTCCGGCTCCGGCAAATCGACCCTGGTCATCGACACCCTGCACAAGGTGCTCAGCCAGCGGCTGTACCGCAGCCGCGAGAAAGCCGGTGCGGTGAGGGATATCAAAGGTCTGGAACTGCTCGACAAGGTGATCAATATCGACCAGTCGCCCATCGGCCGGACACCGCGCTCCAATCCAGCCACCTATACCGGCGTGTTCGCCGATATCCGCGACATCTTTGCCCAGCTTCCCGAATCGAAAATCAGGGGGTACAAAGCGGGCCGCTACTCCTTCAATGTCAAGGGGGGACGCTGCGAGGCGTGCAGCGGTGACGGCATCATCAAGATCGAAATGCACTTTCTGCCGGATGTGTATGTACAGTGCGAGGTCTGCAAGGGGGCACGCTACAACCGTGAAACGCTGGAGGTACGTTACAAAGGGAAGAATATTGCCGAATTCCTCGACATGACTGTCTCGCAGTCTTTGCAGTTCATGGAGAATATCCCGCGGATCAAAAACAAGCTGCAGACGGTCGAGGATGTCGGCCTCGGTTATATCCGTCTCGGTCAGGCGGCCACCACTCTCTCCGGCGGAGAAGCCCAGCGGGTGAAGCTGGCCAAAGAGCTCTCCAAGAGGGCGACCGGCCGCACCATCTACATCCTCGATGAGCCGACCACCGGCCTGCACTTCGCCGACATCGCCAAGCTGCTGGAAGTGCTGCAGAAGCTGGTCGAAGGGGGCAATACCATCGTCATCATCGAGCACAACCTCGACGTCATCAAAACCGCCGACTGGGTTATCGATCTCGGCCCGGAAGGGGGCGACCGCGGCGGCGAGATCATCGCTGCCGGCACCCCGGAAGAGGTGGCCAAGATTACCCGTTCCTATACCGGCCAGTTTCTGCGGAAGATGCTCTGAGTCGGAACTACTGACTTATTCGCTTGTATGCCAGGTAATTTTGACTTATATTTTATGGCAGGAGATCTGCCATGAAAACAGCTGCAATTCACAACTTTCATATTCCGCTCCCGGAGCAGCTTTATACCCGCCTGCGGGAGGCGGCAAAACGCCAGCACCGGCCGGCAACGCAGATGGCAAAACAGGCGGTGGAAGATTGGCTTGAAGAGCAGGAAAAGCTGCTATTACATGAAGAAATTGCCAGCTACGCCGCACATGCGGCGGGGAGCGTCGAGGATCTGGACACTCAACTTGAGGCGGCAAGTCTGGAGCATCTTGACGATATGGAGCAGGGTTAATGAAGCGGGGAGACATCTACTGGGCAAATCTTGCACCCCGTTCCGGTTCGGAGCAGGCAGGGAAGCGACCGGTCATCATTCTATCTCACGATGCTTTCAATGAAACACCGACGTGGCGTTCCATTATCGTAATTCCGGTATCAACCTCGCCAACCCAGACGCGCCGTGGCCCAACAGTGGTTGCCCTGTCTACCGGAACCGCTGGGTTAAAGAATTACAGCAGTGCAATTTGCCACCAGGTCACGACACTCGACCGCTCCAAACTGGAAGAACGCTTGGGTTCGCTCCCGGCTGACATTCTGTTACAGGTTGAAAAAGCTCTTCTCGCTGCGTTGGATATTCGTTGATAATCCCTGTTGTTCTACCGATCAAGCCTCACCCTGCACCACCCGCCACACCCACTCCAGTATCTTGAATCTGGGTATTCCTTTCCTGCCAACCAATGATTACCAAATTGAAAAGGGCGGCCAATCGGTCGCCCTTGCTGATTCAGATCCTACATCCTGCTTTATCCTGCATATCCCGGTTACAGCTCTGCCTGCAGCTGATGCCACGTCGATGCCTGTTCAAAGGCATAGGCGGCCCGGATAATGCTTTCCTCCCCGAACGGCTTGCCGATGAGCTGCAGGCCGATCGGCAGGCCGGCGCGGCTCATGCCGGCCGGCACCGAGATGGCGCAGGTACCGGCCAGGTTGACCGGGATGGTAAAGATGTCGGAAAGGTACATCTGCAGCGGGTCGGCAGTCTTCTCGCCGATTTTGAAGGCGGGGGTCGGTGCTACCGGAGTGAGGATGACGTCCACCTTTTCGAAGGCCTTGAGAAAATCCTGCATGATCAGGGTCCGCACTTTCTGCGCCTTGAGATAGTAGGCATCGTAGTAGCCGGAAGAGAGCGCATAGGTGCCGAGCATGATCCGCCGCTTGACTTCGGCACCGAAACCTTCGGCGCGGGACTGGCGGTACATGTCGGCAAGCCCTTTCGCATCCGCGGTTCGGTGACCAAAACGCACACCGTCGTAGCGGGCCAGGTTGGAGCTTGCCTCGGCCGTGGCAATCAGGTAGTACGCAGCAACCGCATAGTCAGTATGCGGCAGGGCCAGCTCCACAAATTCCGCTCCCAGGCCGCGATAAGCGTCAATGGCCAGGTCCAGCGCCTTTTTGACATCCTCGTCGAGTCCATCGATAAAATACTCTTTTGGCAGACCGATTTTCATCCCTTTGACGTCGCTGCGCAGACCCGCAGTGTAGTCCGGTACCGGCCGGTCAACGCTGGTGGAATCGAGCGGATCGTGGCCGGCAACGGCGCCGAGCATGATGGCGGCATCGGTCACGTCACGGGTCAACGGCCCCACCTGGTCGAGAGAAGAGGCGTAGGCGATGACGCCGTACCTGGAGACCCGGCCGTAGGTGGGCTTCAGGCCGACACAGCCGCAGTGGGAGGCGGGCTGGCGGATGGAGCCGCCGGTATCGGTGCCAAGCGTGGCCGTCGCCTGGCGGGCGGCGATGGCGGCGGCGGAACCGCCAGAGGAACCGCCCGGGATGCACTCCAGGTTCCACGGATTGCGGGTCGCGCCATAGGCACTCCCTTCGCACGATGAGCCCATGGCGAACTCGTCCTGGTTCAGCTTGCCGAGCAGCACTGCACCGCGTTCCTGCAGTTTCAGCCAGGAGGTGGCATCATACGGCGGGATGAAGTCTGCCAGGATTTTCGAGCCGCAGGTGGTCTTGACCCCTTTGGTCAGGAAGATATCTTTCAGCGCCAGCGGAATACCGGTCAGGATATCCATCTCGCCGGCGGCGATGCGCCGGTCAGCTGCCGCCGCCGCCTGCAGCGCTTCTGTAGCGGTTACGGTGATAAAGGCATTCACCCTGGCTTCGGTCGCCTCGATGCGCGCCAGCATCGCCCCGGTGGCTTCGACGGAGGAGACCTCTTTCTTCTTCAGCTTGTCGTGCAGTTCGTGGATGGTGAGATCAAAAAGTTCCATCTGTTTCTCCGTTATGGGCATCACTGTAAGGGCGGGGTTCCCCGCCCTGGGCGCGGCAACCGCGCCCCTACGGTGCATTTATTCTATGACTTTGGGGACGCGGAAGAACCCTTCCACCCGGTCCGGCGCATTTGCCAGGGCATTCGCCACGCCGATTGACGGGCGCACCTCGTCGGTCCGGAAGGCGTTCTCCATCGGCACGGCATGGGAGGTCGGCACAATGCCGGCCGTATCAAGTTCGTTCAGCTTCTCGACGTAGGCGAGGATGGCGTCCATCTGCCCGGTGAAGGTATTTATTTCAGCTTCATCAAGCTGCAGTCGGGCAAGCAGGGCAACATGCTCCACCTCTTTGCGGGTTATTTTCATGGCAGCTCCGTTTTGTTAATGGTGCGGAAAGAACGGTATTTTTAGCATGAACGGCAGGGAAAGGCAAGGAGCAGGGCAACCAGACCAATAGCCGCGTTGAGTCCCGCCGTACTCTTTTGGCAGAGCGCCCTGCCTCTGTATTTTTCAATAAAGAGGCGTATAATAGTACCAGAAGCCGAGAAAAAGCTCGCTGCTGTCAACGGGAGAGGAGGTGCTTCATGAGAGGCCGTGAAATTTACAGCGCAGTGGAAAAACTCAGGAGAACTGAGCACCGTTTTGTGAAATGGTGGCGCAAAGAGAACGATTTTCTGGATTATGACCTGATCGACCGTTTTGTGGATAATATTAATGCTTCCGAAGAAATCGACGGTCTTGAACTGCTGACCATGGCTGAGATGTGGGACGTGGTCAAACGGATCGCCGGCGAGCGGGTCAAACTGGTTCATGACCAGAAGGGCGATACGGTGGAATGGGTCCACAAGGGTAAAGAAGGGCTTCATGCCGAGGTCTGCGTTTACATTCCGGCAACGCTGATGCAGATTTTCGATGTCGAAACCAGGGGCAACCCGGTCGGTGCTTAGGATCGCTGCCTAGTTGCCACATGAAGAGGAATCACCGGGTATCGTGCCGGGAAAGAGAGGCGGAGGCAGATCTCATGGAAACCGGAGCAGATCTCATCATCATCGGGTCCGGCTCAACCGCCTTTGCGGCTGCCTTGCGCGCCACCGGTTACGGGGCAAGGGTGCTGATGTTTGAAAAGAGTGCCCTCGGCGGGACCTGCATCAATTGGGGGTGCATACCCAGCAAGACGCTGATTCATGCAGCCCTTTTCAATTATGAGGCCGCCCGTGGCGCCAGTTTCGGTCTGGGAGGAGACAGCAAAGCCGGCAAGCCTGATGCGGAGCGGCTTTTCAGGCATCGCGAAGCCGTAGTAGCTGAACTGCGCCAGGAACGCTACCTTAACGTGCTTGACCGGATGCAGAGTCTGGAACTTGTGAAAGGGACTGCCCGGCTGCTTGATAACCGCACCGTGAGCTGTGATGTCCGAAAGTACCGTGCCGAGCGCATCCTGATCGCTGTCGGCGGGAGTCCGCGAATTCCTGATCTGCCCGGCCTGGAGAAATGCGACTACCTTACCAGCCGCAGCGCTCTCCTGCTCAAAAAGCTGCCAGCTTCACTGGTAATTATCGGCGGCGGCGTAGTGGCGGTAGAGCTGGGGCAGATGTATCATCGCCTCGGCTGCCGGGTCACCATCCTCGAGCATGGGCCGCGCCTGCTGCCGGCAGTAGAGCATGAACTGTCCGCTGCGCTGGAAGACATACTGGCAAAGGAAGGGATCAAGGCCGTAACGGATGTCAGCTTCTGCGCGGTGGACAGTCACGGTGGAATGAACACCGTCTCTGCCGATGTGAATAATCACCGCCATACATTTACCTGTGAGCGGCTGCTGCTGGCGGTCGGCACCGCGCCGGCGACTGGCGATATCGGTCTGGAACAGGCCGGGGTGACGGTTGACCGTAAGGGTTTTGTTCAGGTCGATGACAAGATGCGTACTGCGGTGCCGGGAATCTGGGCGGCCGGAGATGCGGTTGGGCGGATGATGATTGCCTCGGTGGGCGCACGCGAAGGGATCGTAGCCGTGGATGACATGTTCAATCCCGGTTGCGGTTGCAGCATGGATTACCTGGCAGCGCCGATGGCCATCTTTACGGATCCCGAGGTGGCGATGGTCGGTTACGGCGAGGCGCAGGCGGCAAAGGCAGGCTTTGACTGCCAGGTAAATGTCATGCCGGTCAGCGCCATCCCCAAGGCTCATGTTGTTGGCCAGACTGACGGGGTGATCAAGATGATTGCCGACCGGATGACCGGCCGCCTGCTCGGGGTTCATCTGATCTGCCACCGCGGGGCTGACATGATCAACGAGGCTGCCCTGGCGTTCCGCCTGAAGGCCACGGTCGACGATCTCGCCGCCACCATGCACGTCTATCCCTCCATCGGGGAAGGACTCAGGCTCTGTGCCCAAGGGTTCAGCCGCGACATCAGCCGCCTCTCCTGTTGTGCGGAATGACTCCATCTTGCAGTAACAAGGAAAGCAAAACCTGTACGCACACTCTGCAGCAGACTAAACTGAATAAAAAAAGGGGCCGCCAACTCTGCAGCCCCTCTCACTACTTGCTCTATTATCTACCTAATGCCATGACATTTCCACCTAGTGATCAGGCTCTATTGCCACCGGCTCGCAGAGACTGTCCTTATCATGAGCCTTGGCACCACATCT
>JAGFXN010000284.1 GCA_017861215.1 Deltaproteobacteria bacterium
CGGAGTTGCTGTTTCCGCTGTACCGTTTGCAGGAAGCCGGTTTTGCGGTTGATGTCGCTGCCGGGAAACGTGGTGCAATTCATGGCAAGCACGGCTATGAGGTGCATGTCGATAGGAGTTTCTCCGAGGTCAATCCGCAAGACTACACCGTGCTGGTTCTTCCTGGCGGCATGGCCCCGTCGGCCATTCGCGACGATCTGCAAGTTCAGGCAATCGCCCGTCACTTTGTCACGAATGCCAAGCCGGTTGCAGCCATTTGTCACGGTCCGCAGATCCTGATCTCTGCCGGGCTGTTGCGTGGCAGGCGGGCTACGTGTTACCGGAGCATTGTGGGTGAATTAAAGGAGGCCGGCGCATTGTACGTGGATGATGAGGTGGTTGTAGAC
Organism: Deltaproteobacteria bacterium; assembly: GCA_017861215.1. GTDB lineage: Bacteria > Desulfobacterota > Desulfuromonadia > Geobacterales > DSM-12255 > VEOV01. Next base: position 387 of record JAGFXN010000284.1, read on the forward strand.
GGCCATTTGATTACCTCACGTCAGCCTGGCGACCTGCCGGCATTCATGCGCGAGCTGATGCGGCTGTTATCGTCCGGCCGGGAATCGGGATGAGTGAAAGCATAGATAGAATTGAATCATGCCATCGAGTAAAAGGAGGGGGCTAGTCGGTGATCCTGGCTCATGCAGTGGGGAATAATCGTGATGCTTTGCAAATGACTGCACTACATCTGCGCTGAAATTTATGCCAGGAAGGTAGGGGGGAATGAAAAAGGCCTTACGGTTAACCCGTAAAGCCTTTATTCATCGTTGGTGCCGAAGACTGGACTCGAACCAGCACACCCTTGCGAGCACAAGAACCTGAATCTTGCGTGTCTACCAATTCCACCACTTCGGCGATGCGTTACTACTTATCATGAAGCGCTTTTCGCTGCAAGGATTTTTTCCTGTCACTGCGCCCGGCCGGCTCCGGGTTCTTGGCGTTTTTGTTCGTGACGGTTTTCCCCTGCCCACCACCAGAACCAGCCAGCACTTTAACCTCGGCCGGGTCAAGCAGCCTGTATTCGCCGGACTTCAGTTCGCCCAGAAGAATGTTGCCGTAACGCACTCTTTTCAGCTTTACCAGCGGCAGTTCAAGCGCTTCGCACATTCGCCGCACCTGTCTGTAGCGGCCTTCGTGGATGGTAATGGTAAACCAGACATTTTTCTCAAGAACTCTGATAATTTGAACTTTGGCAGGAGCTGTCCAGCCGTCATCGAGCTTGATGCCGTTTGTTAATTGGGCAATCCTGTCTGCTCCCAGAGAACCACGGATTTTTACCAGATACTCTTTTTCAACTTCGTGACTGGGGTGCGCCAGCCGGTTTGCCCAGTCGCCATCATTGGTCAGCAGCAGCAGACCTTCGGTATTGAAGTCCAGTCTGCCGACAGGGAACAGCCTTTCCGGGATATCTTTAATCAGCTCGGTGATGACCGGTCGCCCACCTGGATCGGCAAGGGTGGTTACATAGCCGGCAGGTTTGTTCAGCAGCAGGTAGACTCGTTTTTTCGAGATCACAACCGGTTTGCCGTCAACCTTGATTAGGTCGTTGTCCGGATCAGCCTTGGTTCCCAGTTCGGTCACAATCTGACCGTTGACAGAGATGCGCCCGTCGGTAATCATGGTTTCGGCGGAACGGCGTGAAGTGACGCCGGCTCTGGAGAGTATTTTCTGAAGTCGTTCCTGCATGACTGAAAGCATTGCACTTTATGCGGATTGTGTCAACAGTTCCTCTTCCGCCATGATGAGAGACAGGCAGGCAGCGGGACTCTTTTCGGTCATCCCTCGGCTGTTGCGGATGATCCCGGCGGCAGCCGCAGCGAAGGAACTGTCGGTAAAAATCCCCGCCATCCTGATGAAAAGAGTTGCACAGGCGCCGGCAGCAGACGGCATAACGCCATCCTGCACCGGCTGGATACTGATCGGCAGGGCTTCCGCATCCAGACCGCTGAATGAAAGTTTGCCCTGCTTGTCAAGGAAAAGTCGCCGCAGTTCTCTGCCGAAATAGTTGAGTTTTTCACTCCAGAGAGGCGCAGCGCTCACGGCTGCCAGATCTGCCAAACCGAGGCAGAAGAAGGCGTAATCTTCGGCAAATGCAGAGACCGGAGCAGGTGTCCGCAGCCAGTTCCTGAGCAGTCTTCCTTCAGGTGTGACCATATTCTGCAGGATGAAACGTGCCGTGCCGGCAGCAGCCTGCAGCCACCTGTCGTCGCCGGTGACAGAACCCAGTCTGACGAGAGCCGAGATCATCAGTCCATTCCAGGCACAGATGACCTTCGGGTCACGGAGCGGCGGCTCACGTCGGCTTCTTGCGGCAAGCATCTTTTCACTGCCGCGGCTGATGATTTCGGCAAGCTGTTCGGCAGACAGCGCCTGCCCGGTTGCAAACTTTTCCGGAAAAGCGGCCAGATGAAGAATCGAATGACCGTCAAGATGCCCCTCCCGGCTCACTCCCCAGTAGCCGGCAACCAGCGGGAAATCATCGCCGAGCAGTGCGGACAGCTCGTCATGACTCCAGGTGTAGAACAGCCCTTCCTCGCCTTCGCTGTCTGCGTCCAGCCCGGCACAGAAACCGCCGGCGCCGTTCATCAGCTCGTGCATAGCGAACTCTGCGGTCCTTACGG
>JAGFXN010000081.1 GCA_017861215.1 Deltaproteobacteria bacterium
TTGCCTCCTGCCGTTTGACATCTCTTTTTCCCACAGTATATTAATTCAATGTAATCACAAGCCACTCGGCGTACCGTCCCGCTACTTTCCCAAGGGATCGGTATAGCAAACAGCAGCGGAGGATAATCATGGTCACCAAATTTTATCGTTCGGTACGCAGTCTCACAGTAATCGCGTTCTCTCTGGCAGTGCTAGCTCTTGCCGCCATGCCGGCGGCAGCTGGCGAATACGCAGCGTTGACCGGTGTCAAGGGGCTCGACTCCGTCTTCGACTTTAGCCTCGGCTCTGCGGAGGTCGCTGCCGTCATCTTCCCGGCAATCCTGGACGTCCACCAAAACAAGGAAGTTCGTGCCCTGCCCGCCGCCCCGCGTTCCGTAATCGTCTTTCACGGCAAGGCGGTCCAGTTGATCTCTACGGACCGCAAGGGGGTAGAAAAGAAGGAGCTGGAGGCGTACGACAAGGTCGCCGGCTTTATCCGGCAACTAAAGAAGGCCGGGATCAAGATGGAGGTCTGTATGTATGCGGTGAAGGTGTTTGGCATTGATCCCGCCACTCTGATGCCAGAGATCGACCGCGTGGGAAACGGCTTCATTGCCGTACTGGGGTACCAGGCGCAAGGCTATTCTGTGCAGGCGATCCCGTAAGGGGAGCTTCACGAGACACTGCCCAAGGCGGCCAAGCGGCCGCCTTGGGCCATATCCGCATTGACAGGATTGCCTTCGTGTGCGGATACGGTTAAACTCCCGTGCGGAGGATTGGCACCGTGACCCTGCTCTACAGTCTGGACCTGCTCGGCACCGCTGCTTTTGCAGCTTCCGGCGCACTCGCCGGCAGCCGCCGGAACATGGACCTTTTCGGCGTCCTGGTGCTCGGCATGGTAACCGCCACCGGCGGCGGCACGCTGCGCGACCTGCTCCTGGGAGACACGCCGCCGTTCATATTCAAAGACGAGACTTATTGTTACCTTTCGATCATTGTTTCTCTGGCGGTTTTTCTGTTTCACCGCCGGATGGATTCCCTGCGGCACCTCCTGCTCTACCTCGATGCTCTGGGCCTGGGAACGTTCGTTGTCATCGGCACCGGCAAGGCGTTTGACTATCACCTGGGCTTCGTCGGTGCGGTCATGATGGGGGTCATCACTGCCACCGCCGGCGGCATGATGCGCGACATCCTGTCATCGCAGGTCCCTCTGGTTCTGCAGAAGGAGATCTACGCTTCCGCCTGCCTCCTGGGGGGCGCCCTGCTCTATGTTCTTCACTCAACCCCGCTGCCGCCAAAAATGGCGCTTATTGTCTCCGCCTCTGCGGTGACAGCGCTCCGCATCTGCGCGATCCACTTCAACTGGTCATTGCCGAAGGCAAACCGCGGACAGCAAGCAAGTTCAGGAAAGAAACGGTAGTAGCCAGCGGCATTACGGGGACAGTTTCCTTGATGCAAGGGGCGGCCAAGCGGCCGCCTTTGTTGTTTCTTCAGTCCCCGTTCCGGACAGAAGCCCCCGGGAAGTTGCCCTGCTGCGGCCTGGGATTGTCCGGCAAGCATTCCTGGTTCACCCTGCCAGCATGACTGCGCCAGCCGAAGAAAATATTTACCGACCGCGAGGGAACATGGTACATTTCCGCAGCGCGCTGGTGGCGCAATTTCTGTGACATGGCGGCACGGTCAAGCAACGGACGAGCCGCTGTAAACACCGGCCACAAGCCGTCACACAGCTTTCCGGAGGATAGGTCAATGGGAAAAATAGCGATGCTTGTTCTCGCCGTGTCGGTTCTGCTGGCGGCCTGTACGTCTTACCGGTACGGTGTGCCCCAGGAGACCTGGGACCGGATGAGCGAGCCGGAGCGGATCGAGGCGATGGGCGTCTATGAGCGGGAGCAGCAGGCCCGCCGCCAGGCTGCGGAGGAGCGGGCACGGCGGCAGGCGGTGGAGCGCGAGCGGGAGAGGGCACGCCAGGCCGAGCTGGAAAGAGCCCGGCAGGAGCGGATCGAGGCGATCCATCGGGGTGAGGGTGCCTACGGGGAGTTGCTCCGGGTTCGCCTGCAGGGGGGGAGGATCAAGGTCGGCGACCGTCAGCAACGCTACGAGCCGATAACCTTCACCATCGCCGACGGCGAGACCCTGGACATAGGCGTGGCGGATCGCAAGGGGCGGGAGGTGCCGTTGCTCGTCACCTATGCGGGGGGCGCCCTTTCCCTTGACGGGATCCGCTTTCCCTACAACCGGCACTGGGGACGGGGCAAGCTCTATGCCGACACCGACACCCCCGGGGAGCTGGAGCTGCGCGGGGCGGACGTCTTTATCGAGATTCACGACCGCTCTTCACGGTACGAGCGGCAGCTGCCCCGCCTGGTCATCATCCGGGAGGAGCCGCCGCCCCCGGTGGTGGTGATCCGGGAGAGGGACCACCACAGACCGCCGCCGGTGATCGTCCCGGAAAAAGATAAGCCGAAGCCGCCGCCGGTGCGTCAGCCCGAACCGCCAGCCGCGGCACGTCCGCCGCGCACTGTGGAAGTCGTCCTTCTCGCGGGGGAGATGAAGGTGCGGGGCCAGAATCAGCAGGTGGAGCGGGTTACGCTGCGTCTTGCCGAGGGGGAGAGCCGGACTCTGGCGGTGAAGGCGGGGAGTGGCACCGGCACCCTGTCGCTCCGCTACCGCAACGGAGAGCTGTTCGTCGATGGCAGCCCGGCAAAGGGGCGCGCTGCGGTCCGCCTCCCCTTCGAGAAGGAGTGGCAGTCGGGGAAGGTTTACCGGTTTGACCTGAAGGGGAAGGTGCCTTTGGAGAAAGTCGAAATGAAGGTGACGGCGATCGAGGGCAAGTAGCGGAGAAGGGTATTGAGGTGCTTGAAAACAGCAAAGGCGGCCAAGCGGCCGCCTTTGCTGCAAGGTTCAACTGAACAGAAGGTCAAGCCTGATCCACAAGAAATAACCTGTCCGGCTCTCTGCTGATTCTGCTAAAATAGAGGTGCAGGTTGCAGAATTCAGCAGGTGAGGCGAAACATGAGCTTACGATCGATCATCGCCATGCTGTTTGTGCTGGCAACGGCCGCATGCAGTACCTACCGCAAGGAGTTTGACGCGAATCCACCCTTTGCCCCCCACTATTACCGGTACTTCGACGTTGCGGTAGCCTGGCAGTCGGAACGGACCGGCCGGGATGTCCGGCTGTCAGGAACGGTAACCAACCAGCGTGACGTTTACCTGCGGGATCTCGAGTTGACGGGCCTCCTTCTCGACGGGAAGGGAAATGTTCTGGCCAGGGCAACAAGCGATGACTTCCCCACGTACCTCCCCTCCGGGAAGGCTGCGTCTTTTCAGATGCGGTTCAGCATCGTGGACGGGACTATTCCGGCACGGCTCCGCTTGAAGTACAGCTACCTCCTGGCCGAAGAACCGCCCGCTGTCAGAGGCTATGGTGATACCCCGCATTTCGGCAGTTTCGACGCACCGCTGTGACGAAAAAATCAGGGAACCGTTGGCAATCCCTGGAAAGCGAATGCATGGGTGTCAAACCGGCACTTTGTACATCACGAGGCGGCCAGTCGGCCGCCTTTGCTGTTTGCGCGCCGGAAACACCCGGAGCGATCTCCCGAACATATACAGTGGCTTCTGCTGACAGGAGACAAGCTGGTAATTTTCTCATTTCAGCCGGCTTGGCCGGAAACTGCTGACTTCACATGAAACGTGCACCCGGTTCCTTGCAATTCGTAGTTCTTGGGTTACAGTAATGACATCTCAATATAAACAGGAGGTCTGACATGCAGAAAAACAGAGCAAAGAGAGTGCTTGCACTCGCCATTTCCCTGGCCATGATGAGTTTTGTGGCCGGTTGTGCCCACATGGAGAAATCACCGCCGGAACGGCATACAGGATATGCGTACATCCATAAGCCATTGCCGGAAGCATCACGAAAAGTTGATACAGCCCGGGCAGCAGGGAAAGAAAAAGAGTGCCCGAACGAATTCAAGGCAGCCAAGGATACGGTAGACAACGCCTATGCAATCTACATCGCCTGCCGGACACAGGAAGGGATCGCTATGGCCCAGGACGGGATAAACAAGCTGAATGCCCTCTGTCCCTACGTTGCGCCACCGCCGCCTCCTGCTCCCACGGCCTCCCTTTCGGCAGACCCGGCCAGTATCAAGCAGAACAGGTGCGCCACCCTGAGCTGGTCGTCGGCGAATGCCTCCAGTGCCTCGATCGACCAGGGTATCGGCAGTGTCGCCCCGAGCGGTTCCAAGCAGGTCTGCCCCGTGAGCACGACGCGCTATACGATGACCGTAGCGGGTGCGGGCGGCTCCCAGACGGCAGCCACGACAGTCACCGTGATCCCGCTGGCCAAGAAGACGGTGGTGTTTGATGCCGTCGCGCTGTTTGATATTGACAAGTCAGACCTCAAGCCTGAGGGCAAGGAGCAGCTCAAGGCATACCGTGAAGAGGCGAAAGCCGAGTTGAGTCGTGCCGACAAGATCACCATCACCGGCCATACCGACAACACCGGTTCGGCAGAGCATAACATGAAACTGTCGCTGCAGCGTGCGGAAGCAGTCCGCGATTACCTGATGGGTCTCGGCGTCGATCCCAGTAAGATGGAAGTCAAGGGAGCGGGGGAGACCAACCCGATGGCTGACAACGGTACCGTAGAAGGTCGCGCCAAGAACCGTCGCGTCGAGGTCGATATAACCGGTCTGGAGAAATAGGCCGGAGGAACGGTGCAGCTTGCAGTGACGTGGTGATACAGCAGGTTCTTCCTTGTTCAGCAACCAAAAGGGGTATGACTCGATGAGCCATACCCCTTTTGCACAGGCTTTTTTGGGGGGCAGGAAGGCGGCCAAGCGGCCGCCTTTTCTGCTCCGATTGCCGAGCGCCGCAATGGTGGTATGATTACCACCGGAACGCCAAACAAAGGAGACAAGCCATGTCGACAGTGAAAGAGCAGATAGCCGCTATTCTCACCCCGTTGCAGCTCGCGGCGGTGGCCACCATCGCCGCGGGGGGCAAACCGTGGGTCCGCTATGTGATGACGACCGGCGGGGACGACCTGAGCGTCCGCTTTGCCACCTACGCCGGTTCCCGCAAGGTGGCGCAGATCGTCGCCAGCCCCGAGGTGCACGTGACGCTGGGGGTGACCGATCCGACCGTGATGAAGCCGTACCTGCAGATCCAGGGGCGGGCACGCTTCTCCACCGAGGCGGCGGAGCGCCACGGCTTCTGGAGCGAGATGCTGGCCGATTATTTCAGCGGCCCCGATGACCCGAACTACGGGGTGGTGATCGTGACCCCCTACCGGATCGAACTGGCGCAGGCGGGTGTGCCGGTGCCGGAGGTCTGGACGGCGGGCTAGCCGGGTGGCAGTTCAAAGCAACAGGTTATTTCGTGGACATCATACGTAACTCTGAATGTGGTCATTTTGGCTGCCCTTTACGCACCAGACGTTGACAAAAACAGTGCAGCCGTGCCATAAATTAGCTCGCGTTAGGGAAAGCCGCTTCTGCCTGGTGAGCGGTTTTTATTTTTAGCAGGGTGGCACCACAACGAAAATCCGGAGACGGTGTGTGGACAACAGAAAACGATTGCTGCTCGGCAACAGGACAACGGCCTCGGGATTGAAGGTTGGCGCGGTGGTATTGTCATGAAAATCCAGAAACTGGTTATCGAGCACCGCCCCAAAGCCTATGCGCTCCTGCAGCGCGCCTTTCCCTACAGTGACTACGAAGCCGTGCTGGTGAAGAACCTGCACGACAATGGCCGGCCGCTGCACGAATGGGTCTGTATCCATACGGGCAAGGTCATCGCCTACATCGCCTTTTCCAATGCCTATAACGGCAGCGACATCTGCGGCCTGCACCTGGCCCCCATGGCCGTGGCGCCTGATTTTCAGAAGCAGGGGGTGGGGTCGGAACTGCTCCGGTTTGCCCTGCGCCAGGAGGCGATCAAATGCCAGCCCCTGTTTGTCCTCGGTGAACCCGGCTATTACTCACGCTTCGGTTTTGAGCCGTGCCGTCTCCCCGTCTGTCCGTTCGACAAGAACAATGCCCATTTCCTCAGCATGCGCAACACCATCGAGACCTACTTCGTTGTGGGGTACGAGCCGGAGTTTACGCCTCTCCCGGCACCGCCCGCTCCACAGGGGAAGAAGCGCCGGGGGCGGTGAGCAGCGGGAAAGGCGGAGCAACCGTAACCCGGAAACGAAGGCAACAGGGTTTCGTTCATGATGAAAATACTGCGCCGAAGGTGAGTCAATAATGCCCAAAAATCGTGATGCAGCCCGCGCCAACCTGGAAAACCTGTACCGGATCTTCACCGTGCCGGAAGCGCCCGATTCAACCCTCGGCGCCATCGATCAGGCCATTGCCGCCGATGTCACCGGCTTTCTGCAGACGCATATCGTCGCCATCGAACGCAACCTGGAAGAGATCGAGGCGAATTTCGCCTCTGCCGTCATCCCGGAAGAACCGACCTACGTCTCCGAATATACCGAATTCGTCAAGGAGAATCTGGTCGCCCAGTCGGTCCATACCGCCGCCCCCGGCTTTGTCGGCCACATGACTTCGGCGCTCCCCTACTTCATGCTCCCCCTGGCGCGCCTCATGACCGCCCTCAACCAGAACCTGGTCAAGGTGGAGACCTCCAAGGCGTTTACCCCCATGGAGCGGCAGGTCCTCGCCATGCTCCATCACCTGGTCTACCGCTGTGCCGACGACTTCTATCCCCCCTGGATCCACAACAGCCAGCATGCCCTGGGGGCCTTCTGCTCCGGCGGCACCATCGCCAACGTCACGGCGCTCTGGGTGGCGCGCAACCGCCTCTTCGCCCCTGACGGGGATTTTCGCGGCATTGCCCGGGAAGGGCTGGGCCGCAGCCTGCAGCATCGCGGCATTGACGGCATTGCCGTACTCGTCTCCGAGCGCGGCCACTACTCCTTCGGCAAGGCCGCCGACCTCCTCGGTTTCGGCCGGGACAACCTGATCAAGGTGCAGACCGATGCCCAGAACCGCATCGACCTGAAAGCGCTGCGACAAGAGTGCCGCCGCCTGCAGGAGCGGAACATTCTGCCGCTGGCGCTGGTCGGCATCGCCGGCACCACTGAAACCGGCAACGTCGACCCGCTGGCGGCGCTGGCCGATGTCGCCCGGGAGCTCGGCTGCCATTTCCATGTCGACGCCGCCTGGGGCGGGCCGACCCTCTTTTCCGACCGGCACCGCCCCCTGCTCAGCGGCATCGAAC
>JAGFXN010000082.1 GCA_017861215.1 Deltaproteobacteria bacterium
GAGAATGACCAGTTCATACTCAACGGTTTCGATAGCATCAACGGCGCTAACACCATCCTGAACCCAGTCTACGGTGTAGGAGGCGTCCTTCAACGCCTGCACAGTTGCCTCACCAATCATCCGATCATCTTCAACAAGTAATACCCGCATCAAGCCTCCTGCATCTATCGAAAGCGAGAAATACATACCGAATTCAATTGATATAGGTCGTAACTAGCAGCACGATCAGAGATATCAGTAGTCTAATGTAAAGTCCACCACCTTCTCAAGCTCTTTGACCATCCCGGTCATAGGGCTTTTTCATGCCCAATCCACAAAAAAAGGAGGTAGCCCCACAGCTGATTATACCTAAGCAATCCAACAGAAAGCTATCGATGAAAGTCCATGCCAGACTCCATACAAAGGCATTATAAACAGCAAAAGGGGCTAGCTTTAATAGCTAACCCCTTAATATTATTGGTGGAGCTGATCGGGATCGAACCGACGGCCTATGCGTTGCGAACGCATCGCTCTCCCAACTGAGCTACAGCCCCAATGAATGCTGCGGTCATGCCTCGCACGGCAGGAGTACAGTAAACTCTGCCCCGCCTGCTGCATGATTCCTTACTCGTATCTTGCCTCCGTGGTTAGCGACAATCCGGTTGGCAATCGGGAGTCCGAGCCCGGTCCCGTTGCTTTTGGTGGTAAAAAACGGGCTGAAGATACTGTTCTTCATTTCAGTGGATATACCGCACCCCGTATCAGAGATCCTGATGACAGCCGCTTTCCTTTTCCCGAGCTGGGCAGCGGTGATGCTTACCTTCAACACTCCGCCGGTATGCATGACATCGAGCGCATTATGGAAAAGATTGATAAAGACCTGCTTCAACTGCTGACAGTCTCCATATAGCATGATCTCTTTCTTTGGGAAAGATTTCAGTAGCTGCACCCGGTTTTTTTCCACGGCGTGCTCCAGAATAGCGAGAGCTCCATCTACTGTTTCAGTTATCGAGCAGCGCTGATAACATAATGTGGTCTTTCTGGAGAAGGAGAGAACCTCATCGAGCATTTTCTCCAGGCGCTGCTCCTCTTCGATGATGGTGGTGATATAGCCGGCTTCCTGACTGCCTGCCGGGATTTTCCGGGCAAGTCTCCGGGCAAAGCCTCCAATGGCGATCATTGGCCCTTTCAATTCATGGGCAATACCGGCAGACAGTTCCCCGATCGTTGCCAACCGCTCGCCATGGATGAGTTGCTCCTGTGCTTCCTGTATGCGGCGATTGGCATCTTCAAGATTGGTGAAAAGCGTAAGATTCTCAACGGCGATACCGACATGATTCGCAAAGAGCTGTAAAAATTTAAGGTCATTCCTGTTAATCCTGCGTCCTGTTTGCGGATTATCGACGATGATGACGCCGAATACTCTTTTCTTGCCCATGAGCGGCATGACGGCAAAGCTGTCGCAATTGAAGCGGCTGCAAAATTCAGCTGCTTCAGCCTCCAGCTCCGATCGGGCATGCAGTGCCAGGACCCTTTTCTCCGTGACTACCCGGTAAAAAATGCCCCTCCCTTTTTTCAGGGTGATTCTGCTCGACTTCAACTCCTGGCTTAACGGCGACCCGGCATCCTGATTCATCTCAGTGTCCGTGATGAAGCTGAAATCTGCAGGCAGATGTGCAGTTGATTCCTCCCGGCTCATGACGCCAAGCATACCCTGCAGAACTTCTGCTTTTTCGTTCAGCAGTAACAGCATGGCGCGTTCAAAAAAGAAGAGCGGCTCTGAGGTGAGCGTGGCAAGAATAATATGCGAGAGCCTGTTGAGCCGTATGGTTGAAAGGTTGAGACTGCTGAAGCGGTTCAGAAGGAGCAGTTCCTTGAGTTTGTAGTTGTTCTGCTCAAGTATGCGCTGCAGTTGCAGGGTGTTTGTGGCAACACGCCGTTCAAGGTCTGAGTTGAGTCTTTTTATCTGCCTTTCTGCTTTTTTCCTGTCAATAATCTCCTGCTGAAGTCTTCCGTTCGCAGCCGAAAGCTCGGAATTTTGCGCCAAAAGCAGCTGTTCCTGCTGCAGTTTAAGCTTGTTTGCTGCCCGTTCCCATTCAGAAATGAAACCGAGTTCAATCCTGTCGAAATAGCGCTCCACGTAAGTGTGAGCCCATGTGCGGGAGCCTGAAGCAAGGGTTGAGTCGTCAAGCAGATCGAGATAACTTTGCCGGAAATACTTCATGAGACCGAGAAACATCTCCAGGGAAACACCCCGGGAGCGGTGCTTTCTTGCCTGTTCAACGCCGAAAGCAGTGATGCGGTCAATTATGAATTCGGGATCAGGAGAGAGCTCGGGGATTTCGGCAGATACCTGGAGAGCAGCTGTCAGCCCGGCAGAAAGACCATGTATCGCAATCTTCCAGATCTCCGGGTCTAAAGGAGTATACTTTGCATAACCCATCCGATCGGCATACAGCATTACCCTTTCAACCAGGGCAGCTTCACCCTCTGTTATTATCTGCGTCAGAGACTGCATGAATTCGCGGCACTTTCTGAGAAGGGAGGCGCTGTGGAAAAGGCAGGTGCCAAAGTGATGAGGCGTTCTGCCACGTCAGCAGTGGAGCGGTCCAGAGGGCAGCCTATAGATTCTCTTTCATACGCAAATCTCATCGAGGCTCCGGAGAGTGACAGTAAGGGGCGGGAGGAGTCAGGGAGTTTTTTCTTTGCGCTCCTCTTCAATTTTGCAGTCGATGCAGAGCGTTGTCACCGGTCTGGCTTTCAGCCGTCCTTCGCTGATATCTTCGCCACAGAGCTCACAGATGCCGAATTCTCCCTGATCGATCCGCTCAAGTGCTTCCTTGATTTTATTGATCAGCTTCCGTTCGCGGTCGCGAATCCTGAGTTCAAAGTTCCTGTCAGACTCCTGGGTAGCCCGGTCTGTCGGGTCAGGAAAATTGACATTTTCAGCGGTCATTTCGGAAACAGTCTTGCCTGCTTCTCCAAGGAGTGTACGCATCTCTTCGTGCAATACCTGCCTGTAGTACTCAAGTTTCTCCTGATCCATAGCTGCTAGCCTCCTGAAGGTAAGCCTATATTAGAAAATATTTTCGCCTGCAAGTAAAGCTATTTTTAGCAGCGCCCTTTTCAGAGAGCAGTTGCAAGCGCTTCCTCGACTCTTTTCACTCCGGCGAGTTCGACTCCCTTCACCTTTACCTGCTTGAGACTCCCTTCCGGCAGGACGCATCTTTTAAAGCCGAGTTTGGCAGCCTCTTTGACCCTGATTTCCGGTTGGCTGACTGCTCGTACTTCGCCGGAGAGCCCGACTTCTCCGAGAAAAAAAGTTTGCGGATCAACCGGTTTGTCGAGATGGCTGGAGGCAACAGCCATGATCATGCCAAGGTCTGCCGCCGGTTCATTCAGGCGTACACCACCAACGGCATTCATAAAGATGTCATGGCCGGAAAGCTGCAGCCCCACTTTCTTTTCCAACACGGCAACCAGCAGGGAGAGGCGGTTATGGTCCACGCCGATAGTGGTCCGGCGGGGAGTGCCGAACGAGGTTGATGACACCAGGGCCTGAAGTTCAACCAGCAGGGGTCTTGTCCCTTCAAGAGCGGCAACGACGACAGAGCCGGATGCACCAAGCGGGCGTTCGGCGAGAAACAGTTCGGAAGGGTTGGCGACTTCGCACAGGCCCGAATCCTTCATCTCGAACACGCCGATTTCGTTGGTTGAGCCGAAACGGTTTTTTGCCGCCCGCAGAATTCTGAAGGCATGTCCGGAATCCCCTTCAAAGTAGAGGACGGTATCCACCAGGTGCTCAAGAACTCTTGGCCCGGCCAGGGCCCCATCCTTGGTGACATGGCCGACCAGAAAGATCGGGATGCCGCTTCCTTTGGCAAGGAGCATGAGCCGTCCTGCCGATTCGCGTACCTGGCTGACACTTCCCGGAGCAGATTCAATGGCAGCAGTAAATACTGTCTGAATCGAATCGATAATCACTGCTTGCGGCTTCAAGGCGGTTATCTGCGTAATTATCCGCTCGATATTGGTCTCGGCCAGCAGGTAGAGTCCGTCGGAATTAATTCCCAGGCGGAGGGAGCGGAGCTTGATCTGTTCCGGTGACTCTTCGGCGGAAACATAGAGGACCGAACCGGCAGTTCCGGTGAGGTGGGCTGATGCCTGCAGGAGAAGGGTGGATTTGCCGATGCCCGGATCGCCGCCAATCAGCACGATGGAACCCTTTACCAGCCCACCGCCCAATACCCGGTCAAGTTCGGCTATGCCGCATGAAGAACGCTGCTGCAGATCACGCTTCACTTGCGACAGCGGCAGAGGTTTTGCCGCTTCCCCTGCCGGCAGGCGTGCCGATTGGCAGGCTGTCTCTTCGGCCATTGAGTTCCACGCGCCGCAGTCCGGGCATTTGCCCAGCCATTTGGGGGTCTGGTAGCCGCACTTCTGGCAGGCAAACAGCGTCCGGTTTTTCAATCTTTTTCACCTCGCGGTACGTTTTATGGAATCTTATTCTCCGCAGAGCGGACTGTCAACAGAGCTGCGGATAATGCTTGCAAAATCAGCTTATTCCGTTACGATATGGAACAGTTTGCAGAGTCCTTCCGGAGTTGTCATGGAGCAGCCTAGGCAGAGCATAAAACTGAATAATGACCAGGATGAGAATGCACTGCTTGATGCAGCCTTGAATGCGCTGGCAAAAGCCATGAAGGCCCTTAATTTTTATCCGCCGGAACACCCGCAAAGAGAGGAGTGTTTATCTGCCGCCTTTGGCCAGCTGGTCAATCTTGTCAGAGATGACGAGCTGATTCTGCTCTGGAGCCGCGACGGCTGCACTGTCGCTGACCGGGCGGCGCTGAAGAGTACATCGACAACAGCAAAGGCACTTGCCCGGGAGATGCTGACCAGAAAACTGCAGCGGCTGATCATTCTGCCACAGCTTTCCCTGCCGGATCTGAAAGCCTTTCTTGCCATCGTTTCGGCAGATGCGGCGGCTATTTATGACGGCGGAGGCATAGAGGCGGAGATGTTGCGCTCCGGCATCACCACCATCGGCGCCAACGAGGTGGATCTGTCGCTCCTGAAGGGGCTGCAGCCGGAGGAGCCAGAGAGCAGGGAGGAAGAGGCCGACCTGTTGACCGGTTCAGCTGAACAGGAGCCGGCCGAGCAGGCCGAGCAGGCTGAAGAAGGTGAGGAAGAGGAACCCCTGGATGTCAGGTTTTCGCAGCTCGGCATGGATATTCTTCTCGGGATGCTGAAAGCTGAAAAAAAGGAGGCACAGTTTCTGCAGGTTGCCAGGGAAGTGATTGATGCAGCCGAAGAATTGAAACGTCAGGGGGCGTTCGAGACTCTGCCGCCCGCCATTGAGGTGCTGCTTGACGTGCAGGCCGAGGAACAGAGGCCGGCTGCCCAGAGAGAGTTTATCCGCTACGCTCTGGAGCAGATCAGCGGCGGTGCCATGACAGCCTATCTGCTGGAGAGGATAGAGGAGCGCTCCGCAGAAAACGAAGCGATGCTCGACAGGCTCTGTGCGGTCATTGGGCACTCTCTGGCGTATCCCCTGATTCAGCGGCTCTGCGTTGCTGAATCCCTCCATGCGCGGAAAGCGATTGCCATCGCCCTTACCAGATCAGGGGTAGCTGCTCTGCCGGCACTTATTCCGATGCTCAAGGATGAGCGCTGGTACGTGGTCAGAAACATGGTGACAATTCTCGGCGAGATAGGTTCAGTTGAGGCGGTCAGCGCCCTGCAACTGGTGGTACGGCACCCGGAACCGAAGGTCCGTAAAGAAATAATCAAGGCATTACTGAAAATAAATTCCCAGGGTGCCGCACAAACCATTATTTCCCTGCTCGATGACGAAGACGAGGAGGTTGTCTGGCAGGCAATCTATTCCCTGGGGACTATCCGTTCCAGGGCAGCGGTCAGGCCGCTTCTTGAGATACTTACTGTCCCTGACGCGTTTTTAAAGGAGCTTGCCCTGAAAAAAAATGCTCTTGCAGCCATAGGCAGAATCGGCGACCGTCAGGCTACAGCCACGCTGCTGGATATAATCGGCAGGAGGGGCTGGCTTGCCCCCGGGCGCTGGCAGGAACTGAAGATTGCTACGGCAGCAGCACTCGGTCAACTTGGCGATGAAACCGCTATCCCTTTGCTGAAAAAGCTTGCCCGACGGAACACGCCTTTGGGAAGCGCTTGCGGCGATGCCGCTGACAATCTGGAAAGACTGGCAAAATGAGCATGAATCCGAATACGCTGAAATTGACGTTTCCCAATGCCCAGCGGTTGGCATCCATATTTTCGGGACTGATCAGAAGCGCTACACTCTATCCTCCCGGAAACCCTGCACTCACCCGGCCGCTGAATGATCTGCATGCCATGGTTGCCACTCATCTGCAGGGAGTGCACTCTCTCCGGCTCGGTCTTGCCGACGAAATTCTTTTCGTGGAGGACCATCTCTTCGTTACTGCCACCCCGCCTGTGGAGGAACTCGCCCTTATTTTCGCCTCCCGCAAGATCGATGCCGTCATCATTCTGCAGGGTGTCGAGCCGGATGAGCTTTTACGGCTGGCAAAGCTCTTTGCTGACAAGACTCTCGCTACGCGCGCCATTATCAGCTCCCTGGAAGAGAACGATATCAAGCATATTATGGTCATTTCCGGGGAGGACACGGAAGAGCGGCTGCTGCATGAGGCAGGCAATGCCTACCAGCATGCGCTTGAATCGATACGAACTGTATTTACTGACATTGAAGAGCACCGGATACCTTCAAGCGAACGGCTGCTTGCCGCTACCAGGCAGTTTTCCGATATTGCCGCTCAGGATCCTCTGGTAGTTGCCTGTCTGGCGATGATCAAGGATTACGACAACTACACTTTTAATCACAGTGTTAATGTCGGTGTTATCTCCATGGCATTGGCAGCGCATCTGAAGCTTGACCGCCAGAGCATCGAAGAGGCGGGGATGGCGGGATTCCTGCACGATATCGGCAAGACCATGGTATCGAAAGCAATTATCAATAAGCCGGGCAAGCTCTCGGCAATCGAATTTGACCAGATAAAAAAGCATCCGGAAGACGGGGTGAAGATAGTCGAGAAGATGGCAGGCCTCTCCCCGAGGATTGCCGAAGCTGTTCTCGGCCATCATCTCCGCTTCAACAGAAAGGGCTATCCCGAATGGGCACAGAGCCTGGAAT
>JAGFXN010000285.1 GCA_017861215.1 Deltaproteobacteria bacterium
TTCCGACAGCCTCATCACCAATAATATTTTTTCCGGCAACGGCACAGCGATCGCCACCGCAACGAATCTGACCCGGTTGACGTACAATGCTTATCACAATAATGGGACTACCGGGGCCATCACCCTGGACGCAAATTCTCTGCCCAACAGCAGCGTCACCAATCCCGACCCGCTCTTTGTAAATCCGGGCAGTAACGATTTTCATTTGCAGAGCGGTTCACCGTGCCATCTCTATGACGGCGCCAATGCAGGCAATCCGGTTTACCCCAATCCTGACAACCCCGCATTTTTTGATATGGGTGCCTATGGGGGGCCGGACAGCGATACCATCCCGATCATGATCTCTGGATTGACGGCTAGCAGCGGGGCAGCAGCCAATGCCATCACTCTGAACTGGAACCTGAACATGAGTTATCAGGTCAGCGGCTACCACGTTTATTACGGGACGGCATCCGGCGATCGCAGCGGTACGGGCGCAAGCGAAGGGAATTCTCCCGTGACCATCCCCCAGGGGGTGAACAGCGCCACCCTGAGCAATATACCCCTCACACCGACGACAACTCCCGCAGCAGTGACCGGTGTCACGCTCAGTCCGGCGGACCGAGCGCTTTTTGTCAGCTGGACACCATCGGCCAATGCCACGCGATACAAGGTCTACTACAGCACGGCAGCTTTTACGGCAGCAGCACCGCCCGCCACTTTTTTGCTGGTCAACGGCGCCAACTCAGCGGGAATCTACCTTGAAGGTCTCACCAACGGCGTCACCTATTTTGTAGCGGTCGCTGCCCTCGACCAGTCCAGATATTTTCTCACGGTCACCGCCTTCAATGCCGGCGGCGGCACTCCAGGAGTCAGCAACGAGAGCCCCTTTGCGGAGGAGAAAGTCGGCTATCTCGGCCCCTATCAGGAAAGCGTCCTTTCGAATGTCGTCAGTGCTGCCCCGGCTCTCCAGCCAATAACTGTCGGCAACCTGGGCAGTATCGGCAGCGGTCCGCCGGGGTGCTTCATCGCCACGGCTGCCTACGGCTATTATTCCGCACCGCAGGTTCAGCTCCTGCGTGATTTCAGGGACCGCTGTCTGGTGACCAACGCGCCAGGGAGGGCCTTTGTTGCCTGGTATTACCGTTACGGTCCCTGCGGCGCCGATTTCATCAATGCCCATCCGTGGTGCAAACCGCTTGTCCGGCTCCTGCTATTGCCGCTGATCGGCGGAGCCGTGTTTAGCCTGCATACCTCACTGCCGGCAAAATGTGTTTTCTGACACTGCTACTTTTGCCTGATTTTTCCAAGCAGTGCCCGCAGCTGCGCCTGCTCTTCTTCCGTCAGGCTCCTGTCCCGGTAGACTGCGCCGGTATAGACGGCGACAAACTCCTGCACCGCCTCGCTGTCGATTTCCCTCACCGCCTCATGCAGTCCGGACGACGCCGGAATATCAAGCCCGTAGCCCCTGTGCAGTGCCTTGCGGAATGTCTGCAACAACCGCTCTTCCGCCGTTGCTCTTCTCCGGGTCGCCAGATGGAATCCGGCGGCAAGCAGCAGCAGGCAGCCGCTGCCGATTGCGAACCGGCGCCACGGCAGACCCCTGAAGCTGAAGCTGCGCAGCCCCGCGCCGGCCCGGCTGACTGCTGACAACTGGCTTTCCAGGTCGTAGATGATAACTGCCCGGTTCCAGTAGTAGCTGAGGGTGTCGGCAAAGAGCCGCAGCCGGAGCAGCAGGGGGGAGCTCTTTGTCCGGCGCGCTTCGGCGAAGTTGGCGGCGAAACTGCTCGGGTCGACCGTCACCCACCCTTTGCCTTCCAGCCATGCTTCCACCCAGAGGTGTGCTCTCTCTTCGGCGACAGCATAGTATCCTGCCAGTTCATTGTATTCCCCGCCGTAATAGCCGCCGACCAGCCTGGCCGGTACGCCTGTCCCCCGGAGCGCAGTGGCAAAGGCGGTGGCGAACAGCTCGCAGTGCCCTTTTTTGCTTTCAAAAAGGAACTTTTCAAGAGCATCGGCACCGGTCGGCAGATCGCTGGCCGCATAAGAAAGCTTCAGGTTGACGAATGCATCCTGCAGCAGACGCAGCCGTCTCTCGTTGCTCTTTTCCCTGGCGGCAATGCTTCCGGAGAGAGCGAGCAACCGGGGCGGCACATTTTCCGGCAAAACGGTGTAGAAAACCTGATCCACTCTGCCGGCAGGGAGAGGCGCACCACTGCTTTGCGAGAGAACGCTGTAGCTGCGGCGCCTCCCGGCAAGGGCGGCTGCCGGGAAGAGCCGGTCAGCGGTAGGTCCGCCTCTGATTCCGGCAATATTCAGCGGTATGTTCAGCGCCGGCAGATAGGTCAGTCTTCCCGGCTCAAGAAAGATTGTCTGCTGCAGATCTTTGCCGGAGTAAGGAGCGTTCTGCCTCTCGACCGGGGGCGTCTTGCGGACCCAACTGCTCCCCTGGATCGCGTTGAGGACAATCACTCGCCAGTAGAGATCTTCCGGCGGGAGTTGCGGCATCTCGGCGCGGAAAATGGTCGCACTGTTGCTGCTGATGGCGCTTTTATCTCCGGGTTGGATCGTGTCGCTTATTCCCGGCCGGTCGCCACCCACCATGGAGATGCCTTGCCATAAGGGGAGCTGGGTGCGTGGCAGAATGAAGAAGAGGAGGATGATCAGCGGCAAGGCAGTCAACGGCTGCAGCAGGGCAACGGAGAGGATGGTGCGCAGCTCCCGGGGAGCCGGCCTGAAATCCGCGGCGGTGCTCTGGAAGGTGAGCAGCACCAGGGAGACGGTGAAGATCAGCAGCAGCAGCAGCAGATAGATGACAAACTGCGGGCTCAGATCAAAGAGCGTTGATGCTGCCAGGCAGAAGAGTGCCAGAGTTATGGTCTGCAGGAAATTCCGGGGAGACTTCTCTCCGGCGAGGCGGATGGCGAGCAGGATTGCCAGCATGTTGGCAGCCGGCACGGCAACGTTGTGGCGGCTGAACTGCAGCGCATAGTAGAGGAAGCAGCCGGCTGCCACCAGCAGCGCCGGTCGTTCCTTGAGGATCAGCCCCTTGCGTCCGGCAATGAAGGCGAAGAGGATGGCAGCCGGAACGGTGCAAGCGGGGAGGCGCTGCAGATAAGGGGCAAGCGGCAGATAGCCGAGGAGTGCGGCGCTGTAGAGCAGGATCTCTGTCAGACCGTTAAGCCGGAGCATGACACGCCAGCTTTCCCAGCATTCTGAGCCGGTGGCTGCGGGAGATCCCGGGCAGGATCGCTTCTGCACCCAGCTGCAGGCCGACAGCTTTGCCGGCTGCCATAAGGCTGTTAATCAGGAATGCAGCATGGGAGAGCCTCTCTTCCGGAGTCCCGGGAAGTTCATCAGGATCAATGGTTACCGGCGCGCCCTGTTCACTCTGCATCTCTCGGACAAACAGCTCGTCATGGCGGGCTGACAGCTTCCAGTGAACGAGCTTCAGCGGTTCCCGGCCGGTATAGGTTGAAATCGCTTCCAGCTCGCCGCTCCCCCCCTGCC
>JAGFXN010000083.1 GCA_017861215.1 Deltaproteobacteria bacterium
GCAGAAGTAATAGATGGCAGGCAGAGGGGTGAAAATCCCCGGCAGCAGACCAATTACCGGGAAGGTTACATAAGCCAGGAAGAGTGCCAGCGTCAGCACCCCGCCTTTCAACGCATCGAGCAGCAGCTCTCTGCCTGGCAGAGCCATTGCTTTCGTGTCCTCTATGGTAGAATGTGGGTGCCGGCAATCGGCAGCAGCGCAATGTTCCTGGCTCTTTTGATCGCCTCGGTGATTTCTCTCTGATGCTTGGCGCAGTTGCCGGAAATCCGGCGCGGCACTATCTTGCCACGCTCGGTAATGAAGTAGCGGAGAGTACGCGGATCCTTGTAATCAATGGTTACCTGCTTATCGGCACAGAACCGGCATACTTTTCTGCGCTGGAAAGGCCTCTTTTTTCTGGGCCCGCTGGGGCGCTGTGAACTTCTTTCATCACTCATGGTATATGAACCTCCGTCAGTTTACTCGTTTTCAGATGCGGCTTCCTCTACAGGAGCCGTCTCTTCGGCCTCTACCGGCTTTGCCGGGGCAACAGTCACTGTATCCTTCTCCAGCTTGACGCTCTGGTAACGGATTACCCGTTCGTCAAGGCGGAGACGGCGCTCCAGTTCTGCAATCAACGCTGCATCCCCGTCACTGCGGAGATACATGTAGCGGCCACGGGTGATCTTGTCGATCGGGTAGGCAAGTTTGCGAATCCCCCAATCTTCAAGCTTCCTGACTTCACCGTTCATCTTGGCGATTACTTCGTTGATCCGGGTGGTGAGAGCTTTGTTCTCATCATCTGCCAGATCAGGTTTGACGATATAGATCGTCTCGTACATCCTGATGCTCATCTTTGATCCTCCTCACGGTTTGTGTGTGTTGCCGGTCTTTTGGCGGCACAGCGAAGCCCCGGTCCCACCCGGAGCAAGGAGAAGCAGCCCCGATGGCTGCTTGTAGGAATCGAAATCTTTAGCACACTACGCCGGGTTATTCAAGTGATTTCTGCAGATTGCTCCGCTGCTCCGCGCGACGCTTTCTCCTCAATGCCGGAGATGCCGAAACGGCGGCGCAGTTCGGTCAGAACATCGTCCAGGGGGATATCACGATAGGCAAGCAGCACAAGGGTATGGTAGAGCAGGTCGGCAGCTTCGTAAACTGTCTCCTCCCGTTCGCCCCCCTTGCCGGCAATGACCAGTTCGGTCGCCTCTTCGCCAAGTTTTTTAAGGATTTTGTCGATCCCTTTCTGCATCAGCGAGGCAGTGTAGGAGCTGTCAGAGGGGTTTGCCTTCCGCTCCAGGATGACTTGATAGAGGGCCTGCAGAATATCAGCATGACTGTTCATAGCCGGACATTGACCCCCTTGGCGCGGAGATATTCCTTTGCTTCACGCACGGTATGCTGCCGGAAATGAAAAATTGAGGCGGCCAGGCAGGCGCTGGCGCCGGCAGCGGTAAAACCGTCATAGAGATGCTCCAGCGTGCCGACGCCGCCGGAGGCGATAACCGGCACGGATACCGCGTCGACGATCGCCCGGGTAAGGGGGATGTCATAGCCGTCCTTGGTGCCGTCCCGATCCATGCTGGTGAGGAGGATCTCCCCGGCGCCGAACGACTCCATCCGCCCCGCCCACTCCACGGCATCAATGCCGGTCGGCTTGCGGCCGCCGTGGGTGTACACCTCCCAGCGCTGCTCACCGGGTACCTGTCTGGCGTCAATCGCTACCACGGTGCACTGGGAACCGAAGCGCTCGGCTGCTTCGCGGACAAAGTCGGGGTTGAACACCGCCGCCGTATTGATCGATACCTTGTCTGCCCCGGCGTTGAGCATCCTGCGGATATCATCGACCGTGCGGATGCCACCACCAACGGTGAGCGGCATGAAGACCCGCTCGGCAGTCTTTCTGACCACATCGACCATGGTGTCGCGGCCATCGCTCGATGCAGTGATGTCCAGGAAGGTAAGTTCGTCAGCCCCTTGCTGGTCATACATCTCGGCAATCTCCACCGGATCGCCGGCATCGCGCAGTTCAAGGAACTGCACCCCCTTGACGACACGGCCGCCGGTGACATCGAGGCAGGGGATGATTCGTTTGGTCAACATGTGAAAACTCCTCACTGCAACACCATTGAACCGCAAAGAACGCGAGGAACGCAAAGAAAACCGTAAAGATTGAATTGGAAGGTTGTCAAAAAATGATTTAAGGCTTTCCTGGCGTCCTTTGCGTCCCTTGCGTTTAAACGGTTTTTGCTTTTCTAGTCAGCGCGATTGCTGCGGCCAGATCCAGCGCGCCGCTGTAGATAGCCTTGCCGGTGATGACACCGGTGACGCCGCTCGATTCGACGGCCATCAGATTCCTGATATCCTGCAGGCTCGACACTCCGCCGGAGGCAATGACCGGAATGCTGATCGACTCCGCCAGCGCGCAGGTCGCTTCGATGTTCGGCCCCTGCATCATGCCGTCGCGGCTGATGTCGGTGTAGATGATGGCACAAACGCCGAACCCCTCGAACTTCTTTGCCAGCTCGATTGCCGTGACACCGGTCACTTCGGCCCACCCCTGCACCGCAACCATGCCGTTCCTGGCATCAATGCCGACGACAATCCGGCCGGGAAACCGGCTACAGGCCTCTTGCACCAGCTCCGGATTGCGCTGGGCGGCCGTGCCGATGATTACCCTGTCAATCCCCGTGTCCAGATAGGCTTCGATAGTGGCGATGTCGCGAATCCCTCCGCCCAGCTGGGTCGGAATGGTGACGGCCCTGACGATCGCCTCGATGGCGCTGCGGTTTTTCGGTTCGCCGGCAAAGGCGCCGTCCAGGTCGACAATATGCAGCAGTTCCGCTCCCTGCGCCTCCCAGACCTTTGCCTGGGCGCCGGGGTCATCGCTGAACACCGTGTCCCGCTCCATCAGCCCCTGTTCCAGCCGGACACATTTCCCTTCTTTCAGATCTATCGCCGGTATGACAATCATGACATCGCTCCAAAATTCTTCAGTATCTGCAGCCCTTTCTCCTGCGATTTCTCCGGATGGAACTGGGTAGCCACCAGATTGTCCTTGCAGATGGCGGAGCAGAACTCTATACCGTAGCCGGTGGTTGTGGCAACGACCGCCGCATCCTCAGGCCTGACATAATAGGAGTGGACAAAATAAACATTGGTCCCTTCGTCAATGCCGGCAAAAACCGGTGACTGACAGTGGAAAGAGAGCTGATTCCACCCCATGTGCGGCACTGGCAGCTTTTCGCCGCTCGCGCTCATCCCGTCAGGGAAACGGACAACTCTTCCCGGAATGACGTCCAGCCCCTGGTGGCTGCCGAACTCTTCACTCTCGGTAAAGAGCAGCTGCAAGCCAAGGCAGATGCCGAGAAACGGCCGGCCTTCGCGGATCACCCGGAGAATCGGCTCGACAAAGCCGCCGGTCTCCAGGTTGCGCATGCAGTCGCGAAAGGCGCCGACTCCGGGGAGCACTATCCGCTCGGCCTCCAGCACAACTTTGGGGTCGGCGGTAACCACCGCTGCAAAGCCGACCTTTTCAAAACCCTTTTGTACGGAACGGAGGTTTCCCATGCCGTAGTCGATAATTGCGATCATAAATAATCCTCGGCTCTGGGCTCTGGGCACTAGGCTTTAGGGAAGCGTTTCAATCCTAGAGCCCAGTGCCTAGAGCCTAGTGCCCGATTACAGCTTTCCTTTCGTCGACATGACCCCTTCAATGCGCGGGTCAAGCTGGGTGGCCATGTCCAGCGCCCTGGCAAACCCCTTGAAGCAGGCCTCCAGAACATGGTGGACGTTGTCGCCGTACATGACGTTGAGGTGAAGATTGGCGCCGATATTATTGACAAAAGCCTGAAAAAACTCTCTGCCGAGTTCGACGTCGAACTCGCCGATCTTTACCTTCGGCAGCCGTACATTATAAACCAGATAGGGGCGGCCGGAGAGGTCGAGCGCCACGCTGGCGAGGGTCTCATCCATCGGCACCGAGGCCTGGCCGTAGCGGCGGATTCCCTTTTTGTCGCCCAGAGCCTCTTTTAGCGCCTGCCCCAGCACAATGCCGATATCCTCCACGGTGTGATGGAAATCAATGTCGATATCCCCCTGGGCCTCGACTTCCAGGTCAAACAGGCCGTGGCGGGCAAAGAGATCGAGCATGTGGTCGAGAAAAGGCACCGACGTGCATATTTTGCCGACACCGCTGCCGTCCAGGTTGATCGAAAGCCTGATGCGGGTTTCCTTGGTAACTCTCTCAATGGAAGCAGTTCGCGACATATCCCCCCCTTATCCTATTTCCTCTATTGCGGCAAGTGTGGCCTTCATCTCTGCGTCCGTCCCGATCGATATCCGCAGACCATGGGCCAGCAGCGGATCGGAGAAGTGCCGTACCAGTATCTTGCGCTCGAAGAGCCCTTCGTAGAGCCGTTTGCCGTTTCGGTCGGGCGGCGTGGCAAAGACGTAGTTTCCCTGGGAGGGGATTACCTCGTAGCCAAGCGTGCGCAACCCGGTCGAAAACCACTCCCGCGTCGCGCGGATCCTGCGGCAACACTCCTGGAGGTACTCCTGGTCCTTGAGGGCTGCCACGCAGGCCGCTTGTGCCAGTCGATCAAGATTGTAATGGTCGCGGATCTTGTCGAGCGCGGCGATCACTTCCGGCCGGGCAATCGCCAGACCAAGCCGCATCCCGGCCAGGGAATAGCTTTTGGAAAGGGTGCGGGTCACCACCACGTTATCGTATCTTTTGACCAGTTCCAGGGCGCTGCCGTCGGCGAAATCGGCATAGGTTTCGTCCAGCACCAGCATGCCGGCGCAGCGCCTGGCCAGGTCTTCGATGTAGTCCAGGGGAAAGGCCGGGCCGAGCGGAGCGTTCGGAGTGGTGAGAAAGAACAGCTTGCCCGGGTAACGTTCCGGAAAACCGGCGATGCGGAAATCCTCCGTCAGACCGTAGGTGCGCACCCGCGCCCCCTGGACTTCAGCCAGTGTGGCGTAATAGGAGTAAGAGGGGTGGACGTAGGCGATCTCCTCTCCTTCAGCGGCAAAGGCCCTGATCAGGTTGTTCAGCACCTCGTCGGAGCCGTTGGCCATGATGATCCAGGAGGGATCGAAGCCGTACAGCTCGCCGGCGGTCTCGCGCAGCTTCTGGCTGGATGCGCTTGGATAGGTTCGCAGGGAAGCGCCGTCGGGTCCAAGTTCAGCCAGGATGGCCTCTACTACCCTGGGGGAGGGCGGATAGGAGTTTTCGTTGGTGTTCAGCTTGATCCAGGAGGCGATATCGGGCGGCTGGTAGCCGGGGACATAACCGGCCATTGCGGCAATATTGGGGCGAAGAGGTATCATAGTCTTCGAAAAATATCATGCAGCAGGGGGTTGAGGCAAGGAAGAAACGCTAAAAAACAGGCTGAAGGCTGAGGGCTGAGGGCTGAGGGATGAGGGATGAGGGATGAGGGATGAGGCCGGATGTCGTGCACTGGCAATTGTTATTGGACCGCTGCTGTCCCTGCGAGAGTAATGGCAATTCACGGGTTACCTTCAGCCTTCAGTCTTCAGGCTGCAGCTCCTGCTGTATCCTTGCCGCCAGCTCTCTTGTTACCCCTTGCACTGCTGCCAGTTGTTCCGCTGATGCTTCCCTGATGCCCGGAACGCTGCCGAATTGCTCCAGCAGCCGTTTCCGCAGGACCGCACCGATGCCGTTTATCTGGTCAAGCGCCGAATGAAGGGCTGCCTTGCCGCGCAGGTTGCGGTGATAGTCTATGGCAAAACGGTGCGCCTCATCGCGGATGCGGGTCAGCAGGAGGAGCGCCGGCGAATTCTGGCGCAGCAGCACCGGATTTTTCCGCCCCGGCCGGAAGATCCGTTCCTCACTGCGCTGCAGAGCGGTGGCGCTCACATCGGTTTCGACACGGCTTTTCGCCAGGCCTGCCAGGTCAATACCGTCTATGCCGAGCTCCTGCAGAACGGCCGAGAGAATGCCGAGCTGGCCGACGCCGCCGTCGACGATAATCAGGTCCGGCGAGTCATCAGTAACGCCATCCCGGAAACGGCGCGAGAGCACTTCGCGCATCATGGCGAAATCATCAGCCTGGGCGACGGTTTTGATCCGGTAGCGGCGGTAATTCGCTTTGTCAGGCTTGGCGGCAACAAAAGAGACCTGGCTGCCGACGGCGTTCAGCCCCTGAGTGTTGGAGATATCGTAACATTCGATCCGCCGGGGAGTTTTGCCCAGATGGAGCCGTTCCTTGAGCTCTTCGAGGAGGGCGCCGCTCTCGGCAGTTTTTTTCAGGTGCTCTGCGGCGGCGTTGACGGCATTTTTCTCCGCCATTTGCAGCAATTGGTGCTTGTCACCCCGTTTCGGCTGCAGTATGGCAACTCTCCTGCCTTTTCTTTCCGAGAGCAGTTCTGCCAGTGCTGTATACTCTGCCGCTGCAGCAGGGAGCAGGATTTCATCCGGCAGAATTACTTCACGGCTGTAATAGGCGGCAAGGAAGGAGTCGATGGCTTCCGCCTCGTCGAGCTCCCAGGCAAAATGATAGTTTCTGCTGCCGAGCAGGGTTCCGTGGCGAATGAAAAGGATGCAAACGTGCAGCGATTCCCCCTGAGAGGCGATGCCGATGACATCTGCATCGCCTCCGGAAGAGACAACTTTCTGTTTTTCCACCGTCTTTTCTATGGAGTTGAGCAGGTCGCGGCAGCGGGCGGCCTCTTCGTACTCCTCCCGTTCTGCCGCCGCCATCATTCTCTTCCGGAAGATCCTGGCAATTTCGTCACTGCGCCCGGCGAGGAAGAGTGCCGCCCCTTCCACCAGAGCGGTATACTCAGCGGGGGTGATTTTCCCGAAGCATGGCGCCGAGCACTGTTTGAGCTGATAATAGAGGCAGGGGCGTTTGCGCTGCAGACAGTTCTTCAGCGGGTAGTGACGCAGCGGAAAGAGGCGGCAGATTTCCTTCAGAACTTCTCTTGCCGCCGTGGCCGAGGCGTACGGCCCGAAATATCTGGCACCGTCGCGCAGCACCTTGCGGATGATGGTGATGCGCGGGAAC
>JAGFXN010000084.1 GCA_017861215.1 Deltaproteobacteria bacterium
GCGCTACGGGATTTTGCCCGTAAAGCTACCGCCAGCGGCTATAAAACATTTTCGCTCTGCAGCAGGCAGCTCCGCTGCGAAGCGCCTCAGGAACTCGGCTCTCAGGCTAGGCGCGAACAGCGGGTGAGCGCTGCCCGGCAGCTTTATGCCGAGAGATGGGGAGCGCCGGGCAGTTATCTGCTTCCCTGCAATGATTCGCTGCCGGGCGAGAGTATCGACTCCTTCCGGGAGACGCTGCTGGCAGCAGCCCGTCAGGGAGACCGTATTACCGTGACTGCCGCGGCGAAACAAGGCAGGCTGCTGCTGCAGGAGGGTCTGTCGGCGCTGCACGAAAACATAACCATGCTGGCGCTGCCGCGCTTATTCCCTGGCAGAGTCATGCGCCGGGCTGTTGAGGGGATAGTCGGTGACGATGCCGGCGCCATGGTGATCACCGATGACACGGCAACGACATGGTCGCTGGGCAGATTGTCATATGCCGATTTCACCGCGAACATCAGGCTGAGAAGAGACAGGTATTACCAGGGAGGCGGTCATGTTTGAAGCCATCAGGCAGCAGTTGCGCGACCATAAAGCGGTTATTGACGAAATTGAGCTGTCTCTTGCGGCCACTGTTGCCGCGGCGGTCACTGTTCTGGAGGAGGCCTTTGCCAGAGGCAACAAGCTCCTTATCATGGGAAACGGCGGTTCTGCAGCCGATGCGCAGCACTTTGCCGCCGAAATAATCGGCAGGTTCAAGCTGGAGCGCCCGGCGCTGCCGGCCATTGCCCTGACGACAGACAGTTCGATTCTGACGGCGCTAGGCAATGATTATGGTTTCGATGCGGTCTTCTCCCGGCAGGTCGAGGGGCTTGCTGCCCATGGTGATGTTGTGTTCGGTATTTCCACCAGCGGCAATTCGCCCAATGTCAAGGCGGCGCTTGAAAAAGCGCAAGCAAAGGGGTGTACAACCATTGCCCTGCTTGGCAGGGACGGCGGTTCAATTAAAGAGCTTGCCGACATTCCGCTGATCGTGCCGAGTTTTGACACGCCGCGGATTCAGGAGGGGCATATAACCATCATTCACATTATCTGTGACCTCCTTGAAAAGCGGCTGTTTGCCGGCAGATCCTGACGCTGCCCATGGCAAGAAAAGCGGTGTTCATAGACAGGGACGGCACCCTGAACGAGGAGAACGGCTACCTGCACCGTGCCGAGGATTGCCGGTTCATTCCGGGGGCCATTGAGGCGGTCGCGCTGCTGAATGCCGCCGGATTCCTGGTGATTGTCGTCACCAATCAGTCCGGAATTGCCCGCGGCTTTTACGCGGCAGCAGATCTGGAAAAACTGCATGACTACATGTCGCGCCGGCTGCAAGCCGGGGGCGCACGGATTGACGGCTGGTATCACTGTCCGCATCACCCGGATTATCCCTCTGCTGCCGGCGACTGTTCCTGTCGCAAACCCTTGCCGGGGATGCTGCAGCGCGCTGCCGCAGAGATGGAGATTGAACTGGCATTTTCCTGGATGATCGGTGATAAAGCTGCCGATATTGCAGCCGGCACTGCTGCCGGCTGCAAGCCGATACTGGTGCTGACCGGTTATGGTGCGGCTGAACGTGCTGCCGTCGCTGCCGCCATCCCTGTTTGTGATAATCTTTATGCCGCGGCACTGCATATAGTCGCTGCTGCAACGGAGGAGTAAAAATATGCCCATAAAAAAAGGGATTCTTCTTGCAGGCGGGGCCGGCAGCCGCCTGTATCCGCTGACGCTGGTCGCCAGCAAGCAGCTGCAGCCGGTATACGACAAGCCGATGATCTACTATCCCCTGGCCACCCTGATGATGGCCGGGATCAATGAAGTGCTGATCATCTCCACCCCCCTCGATACGCCGCGCTTTGAGGCGTTGCTCGGGGACGGTTCGCGCTGGGGCATCAGCATTTCCTATAAGGTCCAACCCGAGCCGAACGGCATTGCCCAGGCTTTCCTGCTCGGTGAAGAGTTTATCGCCAATGATCCCGTTGCCCTCATTCTGGGCGACAATATCTTTTACGGCAAGATGGGGCTGGACAGGCTGACCAGTGAGTTCGCCGGCGGCGCGTTGATATTCGGCTATTATGTCAACGACCCGGAGCGTTACGGCGTGGTTGAATTTGACGACGCCGGCCGTGCGGTCGGCATTGAAGAGAAGCCGTCCCGGCCGAAATCCAGCTATGCCGTGCCGGGTCTCTATCTCTATGACAACAATGTTGTGGCCATAGCGAAGAGCATCGCCCCATCACCCCGGGGAGAGCTGGAGATTACCGATGTCAACAGGGTCTACCTGCAGCAGGGGACGCTCATGGTGGAGAAACTCGGCCGCGGCATTGCCTGGCTTGATACCGGCACCCACCAGAGTCTCCTCGAAGCGAGCCACTTTATCGGTACTCTTGAAATGCGGCAGGGACTCAAGATTGCCTGCCTGGAAGAGGTTGCGCTCCGCATGGGGTACATAGACTGCCGCAAGATGGCCGCGGTAATAGAGCAGACGCCCAAATCGAGTTACCGGGATTATCTGCTGCGGGTGTACAATGAGGCCGGTCTGTGCGGTGCACAGGGGGGGCTATGAGTGAACATGCAGGGCAGTCCGGTTTCGCAGCAGCAGTCGCACCAGGTATACCGGCGTAGCCGATGTGGGAACTTCTCAAGAAAAAGCGGACTCTTTTTGTCGCTGCCGTCGCCTTGATGGCGGCACTGATTCTCTACTCCTACAATCTGAAAGAGCGGGAGAGAGCCAACCCCTTTGAAAGAGCCGTGCTTACCCTGTCAGCCCCGTTGATGGGTGTTGTGGCTGCGGTTGACAGATTTTTTCTCTCCGTCTGGAGCGATTATATTGCGCTGGTCTCGGTCCGCAAGGAGAATATTGCCTTACGGGAGACGGTGCGGGGGCTGAACACCCGCATCATCCAGAGTCAGGATGCTCTTTTTGAGAACGAGAGGCTGAAGAACCTGCTGGCATTGAAGGGTACGCTCCGGCTCCCCTCGGTGGCGGCGAATGTCATCGGCGAAGAGAGTGCTCCCTGGTACAGAAGCATCATCATTGATCGCGGTTCGGTTGACGGTCTTGCCGACGGCATGCCGGTTGAGGCGACCAGTGGCGTGGTCGGCAGGGTGGTGAAAGTTGCTCCAAGCAGTGCCAGGGTCCTGCTGCTGACGGATCATGCCAGTTCGATTTCCGCCATGATTCAACGCTCCCGGGCAAGAGGGGTGCTCAAAGGCAAGGGGGGCGGTTCCTGCTCGCTGGAATTCACCGTACGGGAGGATGATGTCAAGGTCGGCGACATGGTAACAACGTCCGGGATCGGCGGCGTCTTTCAGAAAGGGATCCCCCTCGGGGAAGTTACCATGGTGCGCAAGGGGGAGTACGGCATGTTCCAGACTATTGAAGTCCGTCCTGCCGTCAATACCTATCAGCTGGAAGAGGTGCTGGTCATACTGCAGAGTGCCGCACCTTAAAGACGTTCGGCTGGCTTTGTTATCCATTGTGCAGTGCAGCTGTCGACAGGCTGGTGCTTTTATAGTGAAAGACCTCCGGAGTTATCATCCTCCGGAGGTCTTTGCATTACTACCGACTAGCATACTGGATGGATTTATTACCCGACAGATTCTTCAGGGTAGGCGCCGGTATGGTGGATGGCAAGATCCGGACCGTTGAATTCATCCTCTGCCTCCATGCGGATGCCGACCGTTTTATGCAGCAGGCCATAGACGAGGAAGCCGCTGCCAAGAGCAACAGCTATCGCCAGCAGTGACCCGCAGAGCTGTGACACAAACGAGACCCCGCCGACGCCGCCGAGCCATTTCTGGCCGAAAATGCCGGCGGCGATGCCACCCCAGGAGCCGATGACGCCGTGCAGCGGCCAGACGCCGAGGACATCATCAATTCTCAGCTTCTCCTGTTCGATGTGAAAGCCGTAGACAAAGATGACCGCGGCAATGCCGCCGGTGGCAAATGCCGCCAGCGGGTGCATGATGTCGCTGCCGGCACAGACGGCTATCAGCCCTGCCAGGGCGCCGTTATGGATGAAGCCCGGGTCGTTTTTCCCGGCAATCAGGGCGGCAATGACGCCGCCGACCATTGCCAGCAGGGAATTGATGGCAACCAGTCCCGAGATTTTGTCGATATGCCCGGCGCTCATGACATTGAAGCCGAACCAGCCG
The DNA here is from genome assembly GCA_017861215.1 of Deltaproteobacteria bacterium. GTDB lineage: Bacteria > Desulfobacterota > Desulfuromonadia > Geobacterales > DSM-12255 > VEOV01. The sequence continues at coordinate 4,180 of JAGFXN010000084.1, forward strand.
ATGGCCAGTATCCAGGAGCCGAGAGCCAGAAAAGGGATGTTGCTGACCGGAATCGGGTGGGAGCGCTGTTTGACGTAGCGTCCCATTCTCGGCCCGAGTACCAGTATCGCCGGCAGGGCGAGCCAGCCGCCGATGGAGTGGACGACAACCGAGCCGGCATAGTCGTGGAATTCGGCGCCGCCGACAGACTTGAAAATGCCCTGCAGCAGCGAAGCGTTCTGTCCCCAGATGAAAGATTCGAAGAGCGGGTAGGTCAGGCCGACAAAAATGGCGCCGGCTGCTACTTGCGGCCAGAACTTTGCCCGTTCGGCAATACCGCCGGAGATGATGGCCGGTATGCAGGCGGCAAAGCAGAGCAGAAAAAAGTAGTGGACCAGTTCGTAGCCCATATCGGCGGCGACCAGCTGATCGGCGGGCTTGAAAAAGGAGATGCCGTAGGCGATGGGGAAGCCGATGAGGAAATAGACGAGCGTTGACACCGCCCAGTCGGTGAGGATCTTGACAAAGGCATTTACCTGGCTCTTCTTGCGCACCGTGCCGACTTCAAGAAATGCAAAACCGGCGTGCATGGCAAATACCATGACAGCGCCAAGCATCAGGAACAGGACGTCAGTGCCGGCCCGTAAAGAAGTAGCTGCTACAGTCTCCATAATTACCCCCGTTGGTAATAATTTGTTCACCGGTCATTGTGAACCTGATACTGACAGCAACTATCCTGCCAATATGCAACTCTCTGAAAAGACGCGATATTCATGTGGACGGCAGGCTTGCGGCCGCGGATTGTGATTAATTTCCAGGCAGGGCTGTTTATTCGTGAGGCGTTGGAATCAGTTGGATTTTCAGCAGAGCGTGGACTATAGTTTGCGCAACGCGATACAAATGGAGCTCTCATGGCACCAAGAATACGGATACTTCCGGAACAGTTGACGAACAAGATTGCCGCCGGTGAAGTTGTCGAGCGGCCTGCTTCAGTGGTCAAGGAACTGGCGGAAAACTCAATCGATGCCCAGGCTACGGAAATCATCGTCGAAATAGAGAATGGCGGCAGGCGCCTTATCCGGGTGGCTGACAACGGTTGCGGCATGTCCCGGGATGATCTTCTGATCTCGCTCGAGCGGCATGCCACCAGTAAAATCAGCACCGATGCCGATCTGTTCACTCTCTCTTCCCTCGGTTTTCGCGGCGAGGCAATCCCGTCGATCGCTTCGGTGTCGAGATTTTCTCTGGCGAGTCGTGAAAGCGGGTCGATTGAGGGGGCTGAAGTCTATGCCGAGGGGGGGCGAATTGTCGACGTCAAGAGCTGCGGCATGCCGGCAGGAACAGTGGTAACGGTGCGCAATCTTTTTTTCAATACCCCGGCCAGACTGAAATTCATGAAAAGCCGGGAGACTGAAACCGGCCACGTCGGCGAGATCATCAACCGGCTTGCTTTGTCACGTCCAGATATCCGCTTTATTTATTCCGTTGACGGCAAGCCGGTCTACCGGCTGCCGGCAGGAGATCTGCCCGCCCGCGCCAGGGAGCTTTTCGGCAGCGAGCTCGCCAAAGAGCTGTATCAGCTTGATGCGTCAATGGGGGGGATTGCACTGCAGGGTCTGCTTGGCACCCCTGCTGCCAGCAGATCCACCACCGGTTGTATGTATACCTACATCAATGGCCGTTATGTCCGCGACAAGGTTGTGCAGCACGCCATCATGCAGGGTTACCGCAACGTTCTCGAACGGGGACGCTATCCGGTGCTGGTCCTTTTCATCGAGCTTGCACCCGGAGATGTCGATGTCAACGTCCATCCGACCAAGCATGAAGTCCGTTTCCGCGAACAGGCAGCGGTCCATGCCGCCATTCAGAGCGCTGTCGAGGAGCACCTGCATGCGGCCGCGTGGCTGAAGGGGAGCGGCGCTCTCTCGGTGCGGGCGCCCGCCCAGCCGCTGCAGTCGCCCCATGCTGCACGGGTTGCCGAAGTAAAGGAAGCCCTGCTGCGCTACGCTGCCGTGCAGCAGCCTGCCGCCGCGGGACCATTCCCGGCGGCTGGCAGCAGTCCGCCGCTTGACCTGCCTGCGGCGCTGCCTCAGCCGGTAACGCCGTCTGTGACTGCCGGCACGGCAGAAGAGGGCTTCTCGGCGCTGCGGATTATAGGCCAGTTCCGGTCAGCCTACATTCTCTGCCAGGATGAAGCTGACCTGCTGATCATCGATCAGCATGCCGCCCATGAAAGAGTGGTCTTTGAGCAGCTGCGTGCTTCCTTCAGGGCAGGGAGGGTTGACGGACAGCGGCTGCTGTTTCCGGAGACGGTGGCGCTGTCGCCGCTGGAAAGCGAGACCCTGAAAGTGCATGCCGCGACGCTGCAGAAGATGGCCTTCGAACTGGAGGAGTTCGGCCAGAATACCTGGCTGCTCACTGCCATCCCCCTGCAGCTGGCCAGCCAGAACTACCGCCAGTCGCTGCTCGACATCCTGGCGGAGCTCAGCGGCCTCGGGGCCAGCTCCCTCTTTGCGGAGAAGTGTGACGAGCTGCTGGCCAAGGTCGCCTGTCACAGTTCCGTGCGTGGTGAATGGCATCTGTCGACCACCGAAATCGAAGGGCTCCTCAAGCGGATGGATCAGACCGGTTTTGCGGCCAACTGCCCGCACGGACGCCCGGTCATCGCCAGAATCACGCTGAAGGAAATCGAGAAGATGTTCCGGCGCAGTTAATCAGCTTATGCTCATCCGAGCTTGAGTAGTGACAGCTGCTGCAATTACTTTTTACCCAATTTATATTTTTCCATGCCTAACGGTT
>JAGFXN010000085.1 GCA_017861215.1 Deltaproteobacteria bacterium
GTGCGGCTGGCCGCCCAAAATGCCCCAGCCGCTGCCGGGTTCGATTCTCCCCGGCAAGAGAATTGTGGCCTACTACGGCAATCCTCAGTCAAAAAAAATGGGGGCGCTGGGAGAGTATCCGAAAGAGGAGATGCTGCAGCGGCTGAAAACCGCCGTCAAACAGTGGGAGACAGCCGACCCCTCAGTGCCGGTGCAGCCGGCACTGCATCTGATCGCCGTGGTCGCCCAGGGGGACCCGGGCAAGGCGGGCAAGTACCGGATGATCATGCCGGATGCGATAGTGAACCAGGTCTACGGCTGGGCGAAAGAAGCCAATGCGCTGCTCTTTATCGATATTCAGACCGGGCAGGACAATATCCGGAATATCCTGCCGCGCTTTGAATGGCTGCTGAAAAATCCGGACGTTCATCTCGGCATTGACCCGGAGTTCAACCTCATCGCCAGCGGCAAGAAGCCGGGAACAAAGATCGGTACCTACGATGCGGCTGATATCAATTACGCTGCCGGTTATTTGCAGGATCTGGTAAAAAAATACAATCTGCCGCCGAAAATCTTCACCGTCCACCGCTTTACCCAGAACGGGGTCACCAACGCCGGCAACATCACGCTGCGGCCCGAAGTGCAGCTGGTCATGCATATGGACGGTTGGGGCGCCCCGTGGCTGAAGCGTGACTCCTACAAGGCGTATATCGTCAGCGAGCCGGTGCAGTATGCCGGTTTCAAGCTCTTCTATCACAACGATACCAAAAAAGGCGATCCACTGATGACACCGCAGGAAGTGCTGAAACTCAACCCGAAACCGCTCTACATCCAGTACCAGTAAGGTTTTTTGTCGACGGGCAGGAACCGGCAGAGGCGCTCCGGCCACCTGCAAGAACCAGGGAAACTCTGCCATGCCCCGGGGAAGCCCCCTCCGGACGCTGGTTCTGCTGTCCTGCAGCTACTGCTTGACGGACCCTACCTTTTGTTTTTGTCCGCCGACCACGTGTGCCGTCCTTTCTCGGCTTCCCCGGTCATCTTCCTGGCTTGGGTCACGATATCCCGAATCTTTTGCGGGTTCATTCCGGCTATTCTCTCCAGCCCTTTATGTTCTGCTCCGGCAACCTTGGCAATACTGTCATAGCTGGCATCTACCAGGCGCCGCGACAGGATTTCTCCGATCCCTTTCAGTTTTTGCAGCTCTTTCATTTTTTCTTTCATCGTATCCTCCCTCTATTGTTCTAATTACCGGGAAATGTTGAACACCAGGTGCAAAGGACTCCGTACGTGCATATTCCTTGCATGCCGCGGCTGCTTCCCTGTTATCGGTGATATTCAGTGCCGGCACTATGAATGAATAGTGGTTTTCGCAGCACCATTGATCCGGCGTTCGTTGAATTGTAGAACAGAAAAGAAATTTATCAAGTTTCGGCCGGTGGACAACCGGCGCTCGCGCAACTCTCTGCCACCGGCGAGTCGGGTGGCGGCCAGGCTCATCTGCAGGGGAATGAGCGGAAGGAGCCGGAAGAGGAGCACATTGAGGGACTTCATAGTTTCGGAATGCGGATGCGGCTGATCATCAATGAGCCTGAGAGCGCATACAGCAACACCAGCGGATGCAGCGCGAAGCCGGCAACATCGAGTTCTCCGCACCAGAGCCTGTCGCGCAACGCGCCGTTCCAGGCCGCCAGCAGCAGGAGGCAGACGAGCAGGAGCGAAGTCGGGATGGGCGTCCCCTCAAAGTACCTCACCTTGCCCCCCTCTGAAAGATCCTCAGCGGTAATGTTGTAGCGGGCAAGGCGCGACACGCCGCAAACAACGAAGAATACCAGGACAATCCGGTCGAACAGGCCCTGCATGCCGCAACCGTAGGCAACCATGGCCGGCGCCACGCCGAACGAAATGACATCAGCCAATGAATCGAGTTCACGACCCATTGCCGATGACTTTTGCCGCCACCGGGCGATGCGTCCATCAAGGATGTCGAACACGAAGGCGGCGATGATGAGGCTGCAGGCGATGTAGACGTGCTTGACGGCGTTCGTTTCCAGGTAGGTCATCGTCGAGAACAGAGCACTTGTACCGCAGGCCGCGTTCGCGAGGGTGAACCAGTCAGCGAGATGAAACTCTCGAATCATGGTGAACTTTTTAGGCGAGTCAGGTGATGACATAAGCAACAGTTCTCCTTACGGTGTTGTGTCCGCAAGCACGGTAGCAGCGGCAGGTGGCGGAGCGACGGAGCGGGTACGCGTGCCGTCGCCCGCCGAACGCATCGTGCAGCATGGAGAGAGCGAACGGGGCTGAGCGAGAGGCTTGCGGCCAGTAGACCATGGGATTCTCCTCCGGCACCGGCCATTACTACCTGCGCAACAGATTTTTTCCCCGAATTATTTGGTTCGCAGGACACAGAGATGCTAAACTGACGGACACTACACACAGAGAGGTAACGATGGAATTTGTACTCATGCTGTTTGTCCTCGTAGGTGGCTCTATAGCCTACTCAGCCTGGAAAAAATCGAAATCCCCCGGGAACAGCCAACCCGTTCGCAAGCAAAATGAGCCGGAAAACGGTTCTGCTGAACGTCACTGCCTTGCTTGCGGCTACGAAGGGGAGATGAAAACCTGGCTTTCTCATTATAAAACTCCTCAGGTTCTGGTCGTCATCGGTTTTATCTTATTTTATATACCCGGACTGATTTTCATCGCCTGGTATTGGGGTAAATACAAATGCCCCAATTGTGGGGCTGTCGGCAAAAACCAGCAGCTACGAGATGCACACCCTGTTGTTTGACAAGCAACAACTTTTTCTCCTGTTATGATACCCCTTCGGTGCCGGGATTCCAGCAGCAAAAGCTATGGTATGCAGTTCGTACGGGCGTCAAGCGGTTACACCCGGTAGCGCCGTACCCCGTCAGACCGAAGCAGCCAGCCGCACCACCGGTTGCAGCTCAAGGGACTATCGCCACCATCCCTTCCGCCAGGGCAAACCTCAGGAAATCAGCGGCATCTGCCTCCGGGATGGCAAGCTCTGCGACGATCTCGCCGGCGCTCTTGGTCGCTTCCAGCCTCTCCAGGAGCCGGAAATACTGTCCATGCAGCGACTCGGTACGGATCTCGCCGTTTTTCGGGTAGATGACGGCAGTCGATCCCGTTCCGGAAAGGGCTGCAGCCAGCGCCTTCAGATCGCCGCTCTCCATCTCCAGCAGTTCAAGGATATCATAACTGAAAACTGCCAGCCGGGCAGATGCGGCTAGCTGCAGCCGGAGCGTTGCCGGCTCCAGCCGGGCTAGTCGGCCTTTAGCCGGCAGAAGCGGCGGGACCGCCAGCAGGGCGGCGGCATAGTGATAATTGTAGGTTATCAGGTCAAGCGCCAGCGGCAGCAGCTTTTTTACCCCTTTTTCACTGAAAACCCGGGTTATGAACCCGCGCTGCAGCTCGAAGATCCTCTCATCGGTCAGCTCTTTTTCCTTGCGGAAATCAACCCCTTCGGCATCAAGGTAGGCAGCGAAACGGAGCAGCAGTTCAGTCGGCTTCATCTGCAGCGGCGCCAGCATGGTCATGAACCAGGAGACAGCTCTCCCCCGGCTGTAGAAGATATCGCAGGCTGCAGCCAGTCTGGCTGCTCCGGACAGCTCTTCGGCAGGGAATTCGGGTGAGGAGATGAGTGTGTAGGGTGACTCCTGCAGGTGGCGCAGCCCCAGTTCGGCGCTACGCGCCGCCAGCCTGGTGCCGGGCAGCAGCGCCAGCGGGAAGATGTCGAGATGGTTCGGGTAGAGCCCAAGGGCAAAGTCGAGGCTCTCCCGAAAACCGGAGAAACTGTCTCCGGGCAGACCGTAGATAAGGTCGAAGCCGAATACCGCGCCGGCAGCGTTGAGCAGCCTTACTCTGGAGACAAAATCGGCGCGGCTGAAACTGCGGCCGACACCCTGCAAAACAAAGCTGCTGCCGCTCTGCAGGCCGATCTGCAGGGAGCAGGTTATGGCGGCAAAGAGTTTTGCCTGTTCCCGGTCAAGGAACTCGCTTCTTACTTCGAAATGGAAGTGTATGGCAGGAGCGACCTTCCTGATCAGGCGCAGGATACTGACGGCACGCGCCTTGTCGCTGTTGAAGGTGGAGTCGAGTACAAAAACCTGGGAAACCCTGTTGGTAACGAGCCAGTGCAGCTCCTCCTCAAGCCGCTGCAGGGAAAAGCGCCGCACCTTGCGGCTGCCGCCGGAGTCGAAACAGAAATCGCAACTGAAACTGCAGCCGCGAGAAATCTGCCAGAGCATCCCGGCATACTTTGACGCGTCGATCATCCCGGAAAGCAGCGGCGACGGGAGGTCATCCAGGTCCGCCGGCGGAGCGGCAGGATTCGACCGCAGCAGCCCACCCTGCAGGGTTGCTGTTCCGGCGGCTGATGCAACTGCTTTGCCTGCCAGCAGCAGCCTGACCGCGGCCACAAGGGCGCTTTCCCCTTCGCCAGGGATGAGGAAATCCCACGGTGCTGCGCCGAGCAGCCGCTGCTGATCCGCAGTCGCTTCAGGCCCGCCACAGAAGAGGGTGAGATTCGGGGCTTCCTGTTTGAGGATTCCGGCCACCGAGCAGCAGAGAACCCTGTTCCAGAGATATACGGAGAAACCGGCGAGATGGGGCTGCGTCTCCCGGATCAGCCTGGCGCAATCCTGAGGCGACTGGTTCAGGTAGAGGTCGAGGATGGTTACTTTTACCTGCACGGGCAGATGCCTGGCGACTGCGGCCGCGAGGAAAGCCGCTGCCAGCGGCACTGACTGCGGTGATTTCTCCGGGTGAATCGCGACGAGCGTTATCCGTAGCCCGCTGTCAGCCAATGCAATCTTCATGCAGGGTACTCGCAGGTTCTCTTGAAAGGGGTGGTGAAGAAAAGCGCGGACCGGCTAGGAAAGTTTAGCCGGTCGCGCTTTCAGTTTCGGGGCGCCGTTCTCGATAACTACCCGGAACTCGACGTCAGCGCAGTGATGTTTGCTCTTGAGCTGTTCCCGCTGTTTTTCGATGACCGCAAACATGGTTTCACGGCTGAGATTGTCGGTAGAGAGGTTGCACTTGCGCCGTGCCTCAAGATAGTGCTGGTAGACGATTTCGATATCGTTCTCCGGCGGCTTTGGATGCCTGTCCGCCGGCGGTTGCTGGTCCCCCTCGGCAAGATGGCGGGCCATCTTGAAGCGGTCGCGTGAATACTTGCCCTCTTCAATAAGCCGGTTGGTCCTGGTCCAGTACTGCCGGTAGCTGTTAAACTTGCCGACAAGAGAATTGAACCTGAATTTATACATCGTATTGATGATCGTCGCCGTATTGTAGCGCCTGATGAACCGCTCGACATCTTCGCAGAGCTTCAACGGCTCTCTCTTCTCAATGCCGAGAAAGTACTGCTCATACTTGACGACCAGTTCAGCGATGCTCTTTTCAAGAAAGCTGACGTCTTCCTGTATCCCCATGGCCTCTCCGGTTAGAGACTATAAACGGAACACCATTTTCTGTAAAGGCGAAATGAATGCCGGTAGTGCCGCAAACGGCTTTAATCCTTGACGCATACCCCTTACTACAGTAAATTTTGAGGCTGGGATCGGAATCCGTCCAGGGAGGATTTTTCAGGTATGGATAGAGTTGCTGCCATCATTCTTGCCGCCGGCAAAGGGACGCGGATGAAATCAAGTCTGGTCAAGGTCATGCATCCGCTGGGGGAGAAGCCGCTGCTCTACTGGCCGGTGCAGACGGCAAAGCTTGCCGGAGCTACCAGAATTGCCGTTGTCGTCGGCCACCAGGCGGACCGGGTGCGGGAATATTTTGCTGCTGACGCAACCATCTCGTTCGCTACCCAGCAGGAGCAGCTCGGCACCGGTCATGCTGCCGCCTCTGCCAGAGAATCACTGGCCGGATTCACCGGCACGGTCTTCATCCTCTGCGGCGATGTGCCCCTGCTCCGCCCGGAAACACTCCTTGCCATGCTGGCAGCCCATGAGAAGAAAAAGGCAGCCATCACCGTGCTCACCACCCATATCGACAACCCCTACGGCTATGGCCGGATTGTCAAGCGCCAGGGGGGGCGGATATGCCGGATCATCGAAGAGAAGGATGCCACCCCTGAAGAGCGGGAAATCACCGAAGTCAACTCCGGGATTTACTGTATCGAGGCGGAGTTCCTTTTCAGGGCGCTCTCAGGATTGAAAAATGACAACGCCCAGGGGGAGTATTACCTGACCGACATCGTCAAGGCGGCTGCCGACGAGAACCGTCTCTGCCTGTCGTTTCCGACCAGCGACCCTGAGGAAGTCATGGGGGTCAATGACCGGCTGCAGCTGGCAACAGCCGCGGCAATCCACCGCAGCCGGATCAACCAGGCGCTGATGCTTGCCGGCATTACCCTTATCGATCCGGCAACTGCCTATATCGAGGCCGGTGTCGAGGTCGGTGCCGATACGGTCATCCATCCGAATGTTCATCTGAGCGGCACAACGGTTATCGGTCCGGACTGCGTGATCGAGGCGAATGTCAGTATCCGTGACTGCCGCCTCGGCAGCGGCGTGACGGTCAAGGCCGGCTCGGTCCTTGCCGAGTCGACGGTCGGTGATGGTGCTGCCATCGGGCCGATGGCGCATCTGCGCCCCGGCTCGCTGCTCGCGGCACACGTCAAGATAGGCAATTTTGTCGAGACCAAGAAAATCGTCATGGGAGAGGGCTCCAAGGCATCGCACCTGACCTATCTCGGCGATGCCGAAATCGGCAGCGGGGTCAATATCGGCTGCGGAACAATCACCTGCAACTATGACGGCGTGAAAAAACACCGGACCGTCATCGGCGACAACGTCTTTGTCGGCAGCGATGTCCAGTTTGTGGCGCCGGTAGCGATCGGCAGCAACTCTCTTATTGCCGCCGGAACGACAGTAACCAGGGACGTACCCCCCGATTCCCTTGCCATTGCCCG
>JAGFXN010000086.1 GCA_017861215.1 Deltaproteobacteria bacterium
GCTCCTGTCCTTGTATAGGACAAATTCCCATTCCGCATAGCGTAGTACGCCGATTAAACTTTCGGACAGCCACCGATTATCCCTGTTGTGCACTTCAATTATAATCCGCGCTGTGGGTATGATTCATTAAACAGGCAGCTTGCATCGCTACCGGAAAAACATGCAATGCACGGCCTGACGGCAGTGGCTGCCGGGTGAGCGCTGAGCAGCCCGGTCAAGCGGTATCTTCCATGACAAAAGGAGTGTCCCAAGATGAAGAGCGGAGTTCTGTATGACGATCAAACTTCTGCATTGCAGGATAGCGCCTCCCTGGATTTCCCATGCACCAGGGACAATGTCAGGAATTTGCTGCAGCGGAGCTGCCGGAAATTGGCAGCGGTCGACTCTACGGGCACAGTTCTTTCGGCAGGGGACCGGAACAACTGCTGCCCGCATGGGCATGCCGGTGCCAATTGAGCACTGCTGTCATCCTGAACCGCAGCAAATCCCGGAGGGTGTATGCGTCGTATCGTGACTGTTCTCATCTGCGATGATTGTAAAGATGATGCGGAACGGATCTGGAGAGCCCTGAGCAGTGAGGGCTATGACGTGGTGTACCAGATGGTGAGCACCCCGGAAGCGATGCGCGCCGCGCTGGAGCACCAGGAGTGGGATATTGTCACGTCTGAACTGTACATGCCGCTTTTCAGTGCTTCGGAGGCGCTGGGGCTGGCCAGGAAATTGCGTCCGCAGCTGCCGTTCATCATCGTTTCCGATGAAAACGCTTTGACTCTGACCGTAGCACTGATGAAAAACGGTGCGGATGACTGCATCCAGAAGAGCGCCCTGGCCCGCCTGGTCCCGGCAGTGGCACGCGTTCTTCGCGAAGTTGAGACCAGGCGCGAGAGCAAGCGGCTGGAGGCCGAGCTACGCACTTCGGAAATGAGGTACCGCCGGCTTTTCGAAACGGCCAAGGACGGGATTCTGCTCCTGAATGCCGACACCGGTGCAGTTACCGATGTGAACCCGTTTCTGCTGGAGATGCTCGGCTTTGCCGCCGCTGACATTGTCGGAAAAAAACTCTGGGAAATAGGATTGTTCGTCGACAGGGAGGCATGCAGGCACGACTTTCGTGAACTGCAGCAAAACGGCTATATCCGTTATGAGGACCTGCCGCTGCAAAAGCGCAATGGCCAGTTATTCGATGTGGAATATGTCAGTAATCTGTATCTGGTCGAAGGGGAAAAGGTCATCCAGTGCAACGTGCGCGACATTACCGCCCGCAAGGAAGCAGAAGCTCAGTACAGGATACTGGATGTTTTTTTGTCAAAACGGGCGGTCGAACTTGAAGCTGCCAATAGTGAACTGGAGGCTTTCAGCTATACGGTTTCCCACGATCTCCGTTCCCCTTTGATGACTATCAACGGCTATTGCCAGGTTATCAGGGAGCAATGCTCGCAGAGTATGGGCCGTGATTGTCTCGAGTATTTTGAAGAAATCTATTCCGGAACCATGCGGATGAAAGAGCTGATTGATACCCTGCTGGAATTCGCGCTCCTGTCCCACCGCAAACTGGTTCCAGTGCCGGTTGACCTCACCGGGATGGTCAACTCCCTAGCAGCGGAACTCAGCTTGACCAGTCCGCGGCGGCAGGTAGAATTTACGGTAGCCACCAAGGTTATGGCGACCGGCGATGTGAAACTACTGCGCATAGCCCTGGCAAACCTCCTGCAGAATGCCTGGAAATACACGAAGAAAACGGCTGAGGCAGTCATTGAATTCGGCTGTACCGAGGATGGCACGGTTCCGACCTGTTTTGTCAGGGATAACGGGGCCGGCTTTGACATGGCCAAGGCGGATAACCTGTTTGCAGCGTTCAATCGAATGGACGGTGCCGAAGCATACGAGGGGATGGGCATCGGCCTGTCCACGGTAAAGCGGATCATCGAACGTCATGGCGGCAAGGTTTGGGGAGAAGGTGTCGTTGGCAAGGGCGCCACGTTTTTCTTTACCCTGCCGGCGCCGGGCTGAGCCAGGAAAAGTTGCGTGTCAGCTGCTGAAATTCCCGCATTCAGTAGCCTCTCAGGAGCAGGTATGAATATTCTCCTCGTCTATCCCCGCCATCCGGACAGCTTCTGGAGCTTCCGTTACACCATGAAATTCATCGGCAGGAAGGCGAGTTTTCCCCCGTTGGGGCTGCTCACCGTGGCAGCAATGCTGCCGGCTGCGTGGGACAAGAAACTTGTTGATTTGAATGTCCGCAGTCTTGACGATGAGGAGCTGATCCGGGCGGATTATGTCTTCATCAGCGCCATGACCATCCAGCGGGAATCGGCCCGGGAAGTGATCACCCGCTGCCGGCAACTGGGGGTGAAGACCGTTGCCGGCGGCCCGCTGTTTTCCGCCTACCATGCCGATTTTCCCGAAGTGGACCATCTGGTGCTGGGCGAAGCGGAAGTCACGCTGCGCCCCTTTCTGCAGGATCTGGAGAACGGGACTGCCCGGCATCTGTATGACGGCGGGGAGCGGGCAGAGATGAGGATCAGTCCCATCCCGCTCTGGGAACTGGTCGATGTCAAATCCTATGCCGCCATGAACATCCAGTATTCACGAGGCTGCCCCTTTGACTGCGAGTTCTGCGACATCACCGCGCTGTTCGGACGCAAGCTGCGTACCAAGGCCCTTCCCCAGTTGGTCGCCGAGCTGGAAAGTCTCCGGCAGCTTGGCTGGCGCGGGGCAGTCTTCATCGTCGACGATAATTTCATCGGCGACCGGGGGAGACTGAAACGCGAAATCCTCCCCGCACTGATCGCCTGGATGGAGGAGAAAGGACATCCCTTCTACTTTTACACCCAGGCATCCATTGATCTTGCCGATGACGACCGGCTGATGGAGCTGATGGTCAGGGCGGGGTTCGAGGAGGTCTTTATCGGCATCGAGACCCCCCACGACGACGGCCACGCCGAGAGCGGCAAGGTGCAGAACAGCAACCGCGATCTGCTGGCTTCGGTACAGCATATCCAGCGGGCCGGACTCCAGGTGCACGGCGGGTTCATCGTCGGCTTTGACAGTGATCCGCCGACGATCTTCGACAAGCAGATACGCTTTATCCAGGAGAGCGGCATCGTTACCGCCATGGTCGGTCTGCTCTCCGCCATGCGCGGCACCAGGCTGTATGAGCGTCTCGACCGGGAAGGGAGGCTGCGCGGAGAAAGTTCGGGCAGCAACACATCCATTGACCTCAATTTTGTGCCGCGCATGCCGCCACAGACTCTTTTCGACGGCTATCGGGCCATCCTCGACGCCATTTACTCCCCCAGGAACTACTATCAGCGGGTAATCAGGCTCCTCAGCGAATACCGGCCGATGCATCCGGGAAAATACCACTACCAGCAAGGTTACTTTGGGGCACTCTGCAAATCGATCCTCTTTCTGGGGGTGCTCGGCCGGGAAAGGCTGTATTACTGGCAGCTTTTCTTCTGGTCTCTGGCGCGACGGCCACGGCTCTTCCCTTTAGCCATAACCTATGCCGTATACGGGTTCCATTTCAGGAAGGTAGCGGAACAGGTTACTGCAAGCGGCATGTTCAACAATAGCGGTGCATGGCATGAGCAGGATGGTCATTTCTGAAATTCAGGTCAACTGGCAAAATGATAACGCAAAGTATGGTATTATCTGAGAGGAGGGCGGGAACAAAAGATTTCCCCCATGAAGGATTTCCCTGTCATTTGCACAGGGGCATACAGGGGTGCACTTTGATAAGCTTCTGGAGCGGTATCCCGTTCAGCGATCTTGACCGGGAAAAGGTGAACCCGTCCGGACCTCTACAGGAAACAGGGTCAAAGCTGATGTACTTTACCCGTTAGTATTCGTGCTGTTGCCATTCACCTTGAGGGGGAAACTGCCATGAGCCATCTTTTCACCCCGTTCACCCTTGCCGGGATCACGTTCAGGAACCGGATCTTCGTTTCTCCCATGTGCCAATATTCAAGCAAAGACGGTCTGCCCGGAGAATGGCACCTGGTGCATCTGGGAAGCCGCGCCGTCGGCGGCGCCGGACTGGTCATGGTCGAAGCGAGCGCAGTCTCCCCCGTGGGAAGGATCAGCCCGGACGACAGCGGCATCTGGAGCGACCGGCAGAGCGAGGCGTTCCTCCCCATAACCCGTTTCATCAGGAAACAGGGGGCGATCCCCGGCATCCAGCTCGCCCATGCCGGCCGCAAGGCCTCCACCGATGTGCCATGGCTGGGCGGTGTCCCATTGAAAGAGACGGAACGCGGCTGGCCAACGGTCGCTCCCAGCCCCCTGCCGTTTGCTGACGGTTATCCGCTACCGCGAGAACTCACGGCTAAAGACCTGGATATCATTGAATCCCAGTTCCGCGACGCGGCCCGACGGGCTCAGAGTGCCGGCTTCCAGGTAATCGAAATCCACATGGCCCACGGCTATCTGCTCCATGAATTTCTCTCCCCGCTCAGCAACCGGCGGAGCGATGACTACGGCGGTACGCTCGACAACCGCCTCCGCTTCCCCTTGCGGGTGGCACGCGCCGTGCGGGAGGTGTGGCCGGCGGAACGGCCGCTCTTCGTGCGTATTTCCGCAACCGACTGGGTGGAAGGTGGCTGGGATATCGGCCAGTCGATCTCCCTGGCGCAGCGGCTCAAAGAGATCGGCATTGATCTCATCGACTGTTCTGCCGGCTTCCTGGTCAACGAAGTCGACGTCCCTTTTGGTCCCGGCTTCCAGACGCCGTTCGCCAGCGCCATCCGCAGGGAGGTCGGCATCGCCACCGGCGCTGTCGGCTTCATTACCGAACCGGTCCAGGCCGAGCAGATCGTTGCCACCGGTCTTGCCGACGCGGTCTTTCTGGCGCGGTCGTTACTGCGCGACCCGTACTGGCCGCTGCATGCGGCACGGTCGCTCGGTGTGGATATCCCCTGGCCGGTACAGTATGAGCGGGCAAAATTGTAACGACTGAACCGTACAGCGACTATAGCCGAGGCTATCCATTAACTTCGAATGTAGTGCAAGGAGCAGGCATGGATAGGGTACGAATCGGCTGTAACTATGTGAAGCAACCATTCTGGAAGATAATCATGGCGGTTCCGCTCATTTACCTGCCGATCATCACGACGGTCCCTTTTGTGATTATCGGTGTTTTGCTGATCAGAACCCATCTCCAGCATGTGGGCGGCATGGAGATCAAGACCTATCGGGATTTTGTCCCGGCGTGGCTATCCCACAGATTTGGAAATAGTGAGCAGCCGGCCATTCACATATCGCGCTGGCATCCGGCGCACTACCGGTTCTTCTGGATTTTTAACTGCAAGCTCTATTGTCCGTTGAGCGTCGCTCTCTTCAGCTACGCGGCCTATCTGGTAAAGATAGTGGAAAACTGGTGGTGTCCGTTTGCGCATGAGCAGAAAAAGACCTATGCAGAAAGCGCTATCGACGAGTCATTCTGGCATGTGGATCCTCAGGAGCTGGTAAAGCTCCATCCCGACGACCGGCAAAACCCGCTCTGGAATGAGAAGGGGTGAACGGAAAATATGTCCCGACTACAGGGGGAGATAGTTGACAGGGAGCGCGCTATCGAGCTGCTGCCGGGAAACCGGGTCACTCTGCTGCAGAATGGAGAAGCCTATTTTACGGCGCTCGAAGCGGCAATTGACCGGGCAGTTCATGAAATATATCTTGAAACGTATATATATAAAAATGACTCCACAGGGCTACGGATCGGGGCAGCGCTGCAACGGGCGGCCCGGCGGGGCGTAAAGGCCCATCTGCTGCTCGACGGCTTCGGGTCACAGGACCTGCCGCGGAGCGTGACGGATGAGCTGCTCGCCGCCGGAGTGGCGGTGGCCTGGTTTCGCAAAAAGATATCTCCCTGGACATTCAAGCGCAAACGCCTGCGGCGCCTGCACCGGAAAATTGCCGTGGTTGACCGGGACATAGCGTTTGTCGGCGGCATTAATATCGCCGATGACATGAATACAGCCGACCCTGCGCCCTTTCGTTATGACTACACTGTGGCGGTGGCGGGACCACTGGTGCAGGTGATCTGTCTCTCCGCCCGGCGGCTCTGGTCACTGGTGGCGTGGACTACTTTTCGTACGGGCACTGTCCGGGAAGGGGGCTTGGCAGCAGCTCCCTCTGCCGTCGGTACCATGCAGGCGGGTTTTTTGGTGCGGGATAATTTCCGTCATCGGCGGGATATTGAAGATGCCTATCTGCGGGCGATCGAACAGGCAAAATTCGAGGTTATTATCGCCAATGCCTATTTTCTGCCGGGGATACAGTTTCGTCATGCCCTTATTGATGCGGTCGGACGTGGCGTCCGGGTAACCCTGCTGGTGCAGGGGAGGGTAGAATACCTTCTGCAGCATTATGCCACGCGGGCGCTCTACGGCAATTTGCTTGATGCGGGCGTCGAAATTCAGGAATACCACGAGAGCTTCATGCACGCCAAAGTTGCGGTCATAGATGAACGCTGGGCAACGGTCGGCTCATCCAATCTTGATCCTTTCAGCCTGCTACTGTCACGCGAAGCCAATGTCGTCGTTGACAATGAAGAATTCGCCGGGACGCTTAAGCAGAGTCTGCAGGAGGAGATAGAAAAGGGGGCGCAGCAGATATCGAAGGAGAACTGGCACCATCAGCCCGCTCCGTTACGGCTCCTGAACTGGCTGAGTTACGGTTTTATGCGGCTGCTGATGGGAATCTCGGGGTATGCCGATGGCTACGGGCCGGCCGGGCTGCGTGGACGCCACAGGGACAGACCCGATATCTGAAACCGGTCTGCGTTGTTCACGGTGCGCCGGATGAGTCGGCTCAGGCAAAGGCTGGTATGAAAGCCACGGGTCACGACGTGCAGGTGCATTCTGCTGAATAAGGGGTAATGCTGGCAGAAAAGGGAGGATCGTA
>JAGFXN010000286.1 GCA_017861215.1 Deltaproteobacteria bacterium
CTGTCAGCCAGGCAGATCATCACCGCGGTGGAAGGCATGAACGGCATGACCCAGTCCGTTGCCAACGCCACGGCGGAACAGAAGAAAGGCGGCGAAATGGTGGTAGTCGCCATGGAGAACATCAGTGATCTGACCAGGGAGAACCTCTCTTCCGTGGAGCAGCTGTCACGGGCGGCCCAGAGCCTGTCCGAGCAGGCGGTGGAGATGAACGCCTTGGTGGCGGCGTTCAAGGTTGCCTAGAGCCATCGGTATGCAGATCTTTTCGGCGCAGGAAAAGGAAGAAGGCAATTATCCGCTGCTGCCGGAAACCAGGGTGATGAAATATGACAACTGAAAAGTGCAGTAACGAGCAGTCCCTGGTTGCCATGCATGATACGACCTTGCCGGAACTGGTGCGGATGATAGCGGACAGAAGCTCCGCATACCGCCAGAAGGCAATGGATCTTGTTCTCATGGTGGGCTTGAAGGTCTGCCTGCCGATTCTGGAAGAGGCAGTGCGCAATGATGCGGACGCCGATCTGCGGAACGGTGCCATGGAGGCATTGGTAGCTTTCGGAGAGATGGCGGTGCCGCATCTGACGAAACTGCTGACCGATGACAATGAAGAGGTGCGCAACTTCAGTGCGGTGATGCTCGGCGATATCGGTAATCCGCAGGCAGTCATGCCGCTGATCGATGCACTGCGGGATCCTGACGAAAACGTCAGACATGGTGCCGCCGAAGCGCTTGTAAAAATCGGTGACTGTCGTGCCGTTCCAGCGTTGCAGACGATGGCCGAAGGGAATCTGTGGGATCGGTTTTATGCCTCTGCCGCCCTGGAATTGCTGGCAGGAGCCGGGAAAGACCGGCCGGAGCCGGGAAAAGAACCCTGACAGTGTCGCACATGGGAGCAGCATACAGTCCGAACGAAAAAACGAATCTGTCGCCCCGCAACGCAAGAAAGCTTTCAGCAGACTGCAGACATTACTGCAGCAAACCATACCAAAAGGAGAAAAAGACCATCATGAAAACAACGGTACAGAGAGCAGTTTTGACTATCGCCGGTCTGTTTACGCTGGCGCTGCCGCTTATGGCGGCTGAAGAAGGATACCCGCTTCGCAAGAAGTATCCCACTCTGCAGTACATCACCACCAATGACCTGAAAGCTCAGTATGATAAGGCGTATATCGTCGATGTCCGCTCCAAGATCGAATTTAACGTCATCCATACCAACAAGGCGGTTCATCTGCCCATGGCCGTGGCAACCTTTGCGAGTGACCTGGAGAAAACAAGGCAGAAATCAGCCTCCTCGCCGCTGGTTTTCTACTGTAACGGTCATACCTGCGAAAAGAGCTATGAAGCTGCCGAGGTAGCGACTAAAGCCGGTTTCAAAGGTATCTCGGTCTATGATGCCGGTATTTTTGAATGGACAAAAGCCAATCCTGACAAGACCACCCTTCTCGGCAAAACGCCTGCAGCCAAAGAAAAACTGATCCCTAAAAGCACATTTGCGAAGAAATGTATCAGTTACGACGAATTCAAGAAAAAGGCGGCAGGCCCGAATACCGTAGTCGTCGATATTCGCGAACCGGTCCAGCGTGACGTTGTCCCGCAAATCCCAGGATTGCGCAACATCCCTTCGGACCGGATGGTTGACCTCATCAACAAGGGTGAGTTCAAAGACAAGCAACTCCTCATCCTCGACGCAGTCGGCAAGCAGGTTGAATGGCTCCAGTACTATCTTGAAGGTAAGGGATACAGCAACTATCTGTTCCTTGAGAAGGGTATGCTGAGCGCCAAGTAGCAGCACACAGCACGATGCGGATTTTTTCAGTCATAGGCGCAACCATCGAAAGCAGATAGTTGACTGCAGCTTGTTTGCAGACAGTTTCGATAGACAGTAGGGCAGAGTTGCTTCTGTCCGACCAACATCATTACCAGGGCACTGCGAGGTTATCTGATGAAGAAGAGCATGTCACTTTCGACCAGATTCATTGCCATCCTGATACTTTTACTGATTGTCGGTCAAGGTATCGGTACCATTCTTTATTTAAGATCCTCCAGTGCCGATCTCATCGACTCCCTGCACAAGCGGATGCAGCGTAGCATCCGTCAAGCGGCGGGTGTCAGCGCAGAGCCGATCCTGAACTTCAATTTCGACCTCCTCGGCTCGTACATTGAAGAAACTCTCAAGGATGAAGATGTCGAGTCGATGAAATTTATCGGGACCAGCGGCGAAATCCTCAAGGAAAAGAAAATCAAGCGTCATGCTAATAACAGTTTCATCGTCAAGGAGCAGATTTCTCTCAACAACACGACAGTAGGTTCCGTGGAAATAGTATATACGACCAGTACCATCGACTCTGTAATGGTAAGGAATCTTATCTACATTCCACTATTCCAGGGGGCCAAGACGAGATCGGCACAATTGCTGAGGGGATATCAGCCCTGGCAAAGAATCTGCGCGACATTCTCGGTACTATCAGGGCCTCTTCCGACCTTACCGTTGTCGCAGCCAACCAGATAACCGCCAATGCTGACCAGTTGACCAAGGCGGCTCACAGCCAGTCATCGGCTGCTGAAGAGACTTCCGCCACCATGGTGCAGATGGCAGCTTCCATTCAGACCGTGGCGGGTAACGCCGACTCACTGGTGTGCAATACCGGGGAGGTAGCATCCTCCATTCAGGAACTGGGCGCATCAAGCGAGCAGGTGGCGAAAAGCGCCGAAACAATGGCCTCCTCCTTCACCGAAACCTCGGCCACCATCGAACAGATGACCGTCTCCATCGAGAAGGTGGCGAGGAACAGCGAAGACCTGGCCTCATCGGTTTCCGAAACCTCCTCCACCATCGAACAGATGACCGTCTCCATCGACCAGGTCGCCACCAACTCTCAGGAGCTGCAGAAGGTCGTGGTGGAATCAGCCGCCATCATCGAAGAGATGGCGGCCTCCATCAACCAGGTGGCGAAAAACGTCGATACAGCGGACAACGTTGCCAAGAGCGCCGCCAAAGAGGGCGGCGCCGGTATCCAGGCCGGCCAGCAGGCGGCCGCCGGCATGGCCAGGGCCGAAGTCATTGACAAGACCTCCGCCTCCATCGTCAACCTGGGCAAGCGGTCCGAAGAGATCGGCGGCATCGTCAAGGTCATCAACGAGATAGCGGACCAGACCAACCTGCTGGCGCTGAACGCGGCCATCGAGGCGGCCCGGGCCGGCGATGCCGGACGCGGCTTCGCCGTCGTTGCCGAAGAGGTGCGCAAACTGGCCGAGCGGAGCATGGTCGCCACCAAGGAGATCGCCCAGGTGATCCGCCAGGTGCAGGCGGATACGAGCGAATCGGTCAAATACGGCGAGATCGCCTCCCAGGAAGCGAAGGCCTCCATGGAGCTGACAGCAGTTGCCGGCATTACCATCGAGAATATCGTTACCAGCATCGAAAAGACCAGCAGTCTCATGTCCGATATCTCCCGGATGACAGCCGAACAGGCCAATGCCTCATCACAGGTCATCCGCTCCGTGGAGAAGATGAGCCAGGCCACCGACGTCGTCGCCAACGCCGCCAGGGAACAGGCGCTGGGGGGCCGACAGATCAGGCAGGCGGTGGAGCGGATGAACCATATTACCCAGGAGGTGACGGTAGCCACCAAAGAGCAGGCTGCCGGCAGCAGGCAGATACGGACTGCCGTAGAGAACATGAACAACATCACCGGTCAGGTGAGCATCGCCACCAAAGAGCAGTCGCTCTCCGCCCGGCAGATCATCGGTGCGGTCAGCGGCATGACCGCCATGACCCAGTCGGTGGCCACTGCCACCGCCGAGCAGAAGAAAGGGGGCGAGATGGTAGTTTCGGCCATGGAAAACATCAGCGACCTGACGCGGGAGAACCTCTCTTCGGTGGAACAGCTGTCACGGGCAGCCCAAAACCTGTCCGAACAGGCGGTGGAGATGAACGCCTTGGTGGCACAGTTCAAGGTTGCCTAGACACATCGGCAGGCAGATCGTTGCCGTGGAGGGGAAGGATGAATGCAGGTAACCATGGAGACGCAGAGCTGCGGACCGGGGAGATGGAACTACTGATCGCTTTCGGAGATATAACTGTGCCGCATCTGACGAAACTGCTGACTGCCGGCAATGAAGAGGTGCGTAACTGCAGTGCGGTGATGCTCGGCGCTATCGGCAATCCGCAGGCCGTCATGCCGCTGATCGCCGCCCTGGAGGATCCCGAAGCAAACGTACGACATGGCGCCGCCGCAGCGCTCGGCAAAATCGGCGATTGTCGTGCCGTTCCAGCGCTGCAGACGATGGTCAAAGGGGATGTACGGGATCAGCTTTATGCCGCTGCCGCCCTGGAATTGCTGGCAGGAGCCGGGAAAGACGGGGCGGCGGCGGGAGCAGTACCTTGATACCGGCTGCAGGGTACTTCAGGAATGATGGGGTGTACGGCAATCCAGCAGAATAGTTGCAGAAAGGAGTTTGCCATCATGAAGGGAACTGAAAAAAAAGAACTGCCAGGTTCAGGTTCAGCTGCAGACAGTCCTGCCCGATTGCCGGACAAGGCGCAGGCAGAAGTCAATCAGGACAACGCTGCTGCAAGCTGCGACAAGGGCGGGGCACTGCTGCAGCTGGTCATTGCCGATTGGAAAATGAAGATGTATCGTGCCGAGACAGCAAAGATCTGGAAGATACTCAGGACAAGAGACAGATCATCATCCCGGCGCTGAACAGATCACCTTTGCCAGCCGTAGAGGCTGATGCTACAGCTATTCTCAGAGGAACGGTGCATGGAAGGCAACCAGAGCGACAAATCCTGCCGGCAAGATCGGCAGCCGGCGAGAACTATGGATGCGATTACCGTTGACTATATCGCAGCATATCTGCTTGACCGATGCAGGCTCTCCTTTTCCGGGCACAAGCGGGCCATCCTGCGCAGCCGGCTGGAAAGCAGGATCGCCGCCCTGGCCCTGCCTGATATTGCCGCTTACTGGCAGTTCCTGAAGAGCAGCCGGGAAGAAGAGGCCATGCTGTTCGATCTGGTAACGACGAACGAGACCTCATTTTTCCGCAATCCTGCCCAGTTCGAGTTACTGCGCGCCAGGATCATCCCCGGATTCGAACTGTTGCCGGCAATTGAGAAAAACAGCATCCGGGTGCTCTGCGCCGGCTGCTCAACGGGAGAGGAGCCCTATTCCGTGGCCATGACACTGCTGGAGGCACTCAGAAATCCCGCAAACTGGCGCCTGGAGATTGTGGCCGGGGACCTGAGCAAGAGCTGCCTGGAGATAGCAAAGAGCGGTTATTATGATCGTGAAAAACTCG
>JAGFXN010000087.1 GCA_017861215.1 Deltaproteobacteria bacterium
TGCGGAATTCACCCGGGCGCCCCGGTTTGCGCAACAAGGTTTGAGACTTATGATTTTCATCTGCATAAATTAAATGTTCCATTTGGGCAGATCACCAGTTCACGCGCGCGTGAGCGTGAACTGCTCAAAAATGAGTTTATGGTAGTCTTTACTCCCGGAGGATAAGAAATGTCTGCAGATATATTCGATCTGATCATCATCGGCGGCGGGCCGGGCGGCTACGTGGCCGCCATCCGCGCCAGCCAGCTGGGGCTGAAGGTGGCGTTGGTGGAAGAAAGGCCGACCCTCGGCGGCGTCTGCACCAACGAGGGGTGCATCCCGAGCAAGGCGCTGCTCGACTCGTCGGAGCACTTCGCCCTGGCGCGGGACAAGTTTGCATCCCACGGCATCATCATCGACCCGCCACGCCTCGACCTGGCGCGGATGCTGGCGCGCAAGGACGAGGTGGTGAAGAAGAACACCGACGGCATTGCCTTCCTCTTCAAGAAGAACGGCATTACCCTGGTCACGGGGAGGGGCCGCCTGGCAGGAACAGAGGGCGAACTGCAGCAGGTGGCTGTTAATGGGGACCGGGGAACTGGAACTGGGGAACGGGAAAAAATAGAAATGCTATCGGGGCGGAAGGTGCTGCTGGCAACCGGCAGCCGGGCAGTGGAGCTGCCGTTTCTGCCGTTTGACGGCGAGCGGGTGGTGAGCGCCCGTGAGGCGCTGTCTTTTGCGGCGGTGCCGGAGCATCTGGTCGTCATCGGCGCCGGCTACATCGGCCTGGAGCTCGGCTCGGTCTGGCGGCGGCTGGGGGCCGAGGTGACGGTGGTGGAGATGCTGGCCAGGCCGCTCCCCACCATGGACGGTCAGGCGGCTGAGGCGCTGCTGCGGGTGCTGAAGAAGCAGGGGATCAGGTTCCTGCTGGAGACCGGGGTAAAAAGCGGCGCTGTGCAGGACGGCAGGGTTCGCCTTGAGGTGGCCGGTGCTGCCGGCGACCAGCAGCTCGTCTGTGACCGGGTGCTGGTGGCGGTGGGACGCAGGCCGCTGACGGACGGCCTCGGGCTGGAGGCGGCCGGCGTGGCGCTGGACGACTCGGGACGGCTGGTCGTTGACGAAAACTTCCGGACGACGGCAACCGGCATTTATGCCGTCGGCGATCTGATCCCCGGGCCGATGCTGGCGCACAAGGCGTCGGAGGAGGGGATTGTCTTTGCCGAGCGGCTGCATGGCGAGCTGTCGCGGGTAGAGTATGAGTACCTTCCCGGGGTCTGCTATACCTGGCCTGAGGCGGCGGCAGTCGGCAGGACGGAAGAGGAGCTGCAGCAGGCGGGGGTTGCCTATGCCGTCGGCCGATTCAATTTTCTGGCCAACGGCCGCGCCCGCTGCATGGACGAAACCGACGGCTTTGTGAAGATTCTGGCCGATAAGGGGACCGGCCGCATCCTTGGCGTGCATATTGTCGGCCCGCGCGCCTCCGACCTGATTGCCGAGGCGGTCACGGCGATGACTTTCGGCGGCACGGCAGAGGACCTGGCCATGACCTTCCATGCCCATCCGACCCTTGCCGAAGCTCTAAAAGAGGCGGCACTGGCAGCAGGCAACAGGGCAATTCATGCATAAGGGGAGTTAAGGCAGATGCCGACGGAGGCCATGTTTAAAAACATTGTGGACAACATCTACGAAGGGGTCTACTTCGTGGATCTGGAGCGGCGCATCACCTACTGGAACAGGGGCGCGGAGCGGATCACCGGTTACAGCGCGGCCGAGGTGGTCGGCAGCAGCTGTGCGGACAATTTGCTGGTGCATATGGATGACGCAGGGAAATGTCTCTGCACCGCCGCCTGTCCGCTGGTGGATGTCATGCAGCTCAGCTGCAGGCACAGCAGCGGCCAGGTGTATCTGCACCATAAGGAGGGCCACCGTGTGGCCGTGTCCGTCAGCATTTCCGTGATCAGCGACGACAACGGTGTCCCCATTGGCGCTGTGGAGATGTTCAGCGAGAAGCCGGCCTTTGATCAGGACAGGCAGCTGATTGCTGACCTGAAGCGCGAGGCGCTCATTGACCTGTTGACCGGGCTCCCCAACCGCCGCTATCTGCAGTTGAACCTGACCGGCAGCCTGGCCGAATACGAACGGCACGGCGTCGGTTTCGGGCTGGTTTTTGCCGATGTCGACCACTTCAAGCAGTTCAACGACAGCTATGGCCATGAAGTGGGTGACCGGGTGCTGCGGCTGGTAGGCAATTCCATGGTGAGCTGCATGCGTGCCTACGATATGGTGGGGCGCTGGGGCGGCGAGGAGTTTCTGGCCATTATCCGCTTTACCGATGAGGCGCAGTTCCGGCTGGTGGCGGAAAAGCTGCGGCTGATGGTGGCCGGTTCTTTTCTCACCTGGGAAGGCCGGCAGCTGGCGGTCACCATTACCCTGGGCGCTACCATGGTCCGTCCCGGCGATACCATCGACACGCTAGTGAACAGGGCTGACCAGCTGATGTACGCCGGCAAGCAGGCCGGCCGCAACCGGGTCCATATCGGCTGACTGCCGCTAAGAATTTGTTCGCCGTGGCAGCTTGATGCTGGCACGGGAAGGAGAGAACCATGCCTAAAAATCTGGCGACTAAAATCCTTGAAGCCCACCTTGTCGACGGCGAACTGATCCCCGGTACGGAGATCGCGCTGCAGATCGACCATACGCTGCTGCAGGATGCGACCGGCACCATGGCGATGCTGGAGTTCATGGCCATGGGTATCGACCGGGTCAAGGTGGCACTGGCGACGCAGTACATCGACCATAATCTGCTGCAGACCGATAGCCGCAATGCCGATGACCATATCTTCCTGATGACTGCCGGCGAGCGCTACGGCGTGCATGTGTCGAAGCCGGGCAACGGCGTCTCCCACCAGGTGCATCTGGAGCGCTTCGGCGTGCCGGGGAAAACGCTGCTGGGAGCCGATTCGCACAGCACTTCCGCCGCCGGCATGGCAATGCTCGCCATCGGCGCCGGCGGACTGGATGTGGCGCTGGCCATGGCCGGCCATCCCTTTCACCTCCCCTGCCCGCAAATCTGGGGGGTGAAGCTGACCGGCGAACTGCCGCCGTGGGTTTCAGCCAAGGACGTGATTCTGGAGATGCTCCGCCGCCATACCGTCAAGGGCGGGGTGGGGAAAATTATCGAATACTACGGTCCGGGGGTGGCAACACTGTCCGCTACCGACCGGGCGATAATCGGCAATATGGGAGCGGAACTCGGGGCGACCACCTCGCTTTTCCCCTCCGACCATCGCACCAGGGAGTTTCTGGAGGCGCAGGGTCGCGGCGCCTCCTGGCAGGCGCTGCAGGCTGATCCGGACTGCAGTTATGACCTGTATGAGGAGATCGACCTCGCCACGGTCGAACCGCTGATTGCCTGCCCGTCCTCGCCGGACAAGGTGGTGCGGGTGGCGGATATTGCCGGGCTCAAGGTGGACCAGGTGCTGGTCGGCAGTTCGGCCAATTCGGCCTTCCGCGATCTCATGACCGTCTGCCGGATTCTGGACGGCCGGCGGGTTGCCCGGCATCTTTCTTTTCACGTCAATCCGGGGAGCCGGCAGGTGCTGGAGAATATTGCCGACCAGGGGGGGATCATGATGCTGCTCCTGGCCGGGGCACAGATCCACCAGTCCGGCTGTCTCGGCTGCATCGGCATGGGGCAGGCGCCGGGCACCGGGCAGGTATCGCTGCGGACCTTCCCGCGCAACTTCCCCGGCAGAAGCGGCACCAAGGGGGACCTGGTCTATCTCTGCTCGCCGGAGACGGCGGCGGCGTCAGGGCTCAGCGGCGTGCTTACCGACCCGCGCGAACTGGGGAAGATCATGGCCTGGCCCGGGGTGCAGAATCCGCAGCACTACGTGGTCGACGACTCCAGCATCATCTTTCCGCTGCCTCCTGACGAAGCGCTGCGCGTTGAGGTCGTTACCGGCCCGAACATTGTCCCCTTTCCCGATTTTCCCGAGCTGCCCGAGGATCTCTCGGTCGAGGTGCTCCTCAAGACCGGCGACAATATCTCCACTGACGCCATCATGCCGGCCGGGAACAAGGTGCTCCCGTTCCGCAGCAACATCCCGGCCATCAGCCAGTTTGTCTTCGAACAGCTCGACCCCGGTTTTGCCGACCGGGCGAAGGCGACGGCGGCCGGAGCGGTTATCGGCGGCGACAACTACGGTCAGGGTTCCAGCCGTGAGCATGCGGCGCTGGCGCCGCGCTATCTCGGCATCCGCGTCAAAATTGCCAAAAGCTTTGCCAGGATTCACAAGGCAAACCTGGTCAATTTCGGCATCCTGCCGCTGGTTTTCAAGGACCCGGCCGACTACGACCTGCTGCAGCAGGGGGACCGCCTGCGAATTCCCCATCTGCGTACCATGATCGTGCGGGGGGCCACGGTGATACCCCTGGAGGTGAACGACCGGACCATTCTCACCCTGCTGGATGTTTCCGACCGCCAGCGCCGCGAGCTGCTGGCCGGGGGGACGCTCAATTATGTGAAGAGCGCCGGGCAGTGGGAGGATGACCCGCAGGGTTGCCGTAAGTCTGGCTAAAGGCTTTGGGCTAAGGGTTAAAGGTGCTTTCAGAAGAATTATTCCCCTTAGCCTTTGGCCCTTAGCCCTTCGCCAGGGTCACATTGAGCTTCAACCTTGCCATGCAGGCGCATAGTGCGCTATAGATAGCTGAATGAAAGATTTATTGCCCGGAATACGCATGGCAAGCCTGCTGACCGGCCGGAAAAAATGGCTGTGTATCGGCGTGGCGCTGCTGGTGGCGGTTGCTATTGCCCGGTTCGCTTTTTTTGTCGGACTGCCCCATGGCGAGGGGCAGGTTGTCAAAACAGTCGATTTAGCCAAAGGGAGCTCGCTGCGCAAATTTGCCGATGATCTTGCCGCCCAGGGGGTTATCGGCAGCGCCGGTCAGTTTCAGCTTTACGCGCGGCTGCGCGGCGTCAGCAGCAAGGTGCAGGCCGGCACCTACCAGTTCAATGACGGCATGACGCCTGCCGAAATCCTCCGTAAGCTGGTCGCCGGCGAGGTCTACGAAAAGCGGTTTTCGCTGCCGGAAGGGTATTCGATCTATCAGGTCGCGGAAATGCTTGAGTCACGCGGCTTTTCCAAGAGCGGGGACTTCCTGCGGGCGTGCCGTGACACGGAACTGCTGCGCGAGTTCGGCATCGCCGGCGAGAGTGCCGAAGGGTATCTCTACCCCGGCACCTACAATCTGCTCAAGGTTGAGGATGCGGCCGGGCTGGTAAAGCTGATGGCCGGGCAGTTCGCCAGGGTGTACCAGGAGCGTTTTGCCGTTCTGGAGAAAAACTCGCGCCTGACGCGGCGGCAGATCATTACTCTGGCGTCCATGGTCGAGAAAGAGGCTGTCGTCCCTGAGGAGAAACCGCTGATTGCTTCGGTATTCTTCAACCGGCTGAAGAAGGGGATGCCGCTGCAGAGTGACCCGACCGCCGTCTACGGCATCCGCGCTTTCGGCGGCAGGGTCTCGGGGAGTGACGTGCGCCGCAACACTGCCTACAATACCTATCTGATCAGCGGCCTGCCGCCGGGGCCGATCGGCAATCCTTCGGACGGGGCTATCGAAGCTGTGCTCAGGCCTGCCGTGACCGGCTACTACTACTTTGTCGCTAAAAATGACGGAACACACCACTTTTCAGCGACGCTTGACGAGCATAACCGCGCCGTCAATCTTCACCTGAAAGGGAAAGGCTCACGATGAGCGCCAGGATACTGCTGGCTGAAGACAACCAGACCCTCGCGCAGCTGCTGGCAACTTTTCTGCGGGAGGCAGGGCATGAGGCCGCCGTCGCCGCAGGCGGCGGGGAAGCGCTGCGGCTTCTGGCCGCGGGGTCGTTTGATCTGCTGGTTCTCGACCTGAACCTTCCGGAAATCAGCGGTGTCGAGCTCCTGCAGAAGCTGCGCAAATCACCGCGCATGAACAGCCTGCCGGTAATAATCATTACCGGCGTCTACAAGGGCGAAAAATACGCCCAGGCCGCCTTGAAGCTCGGCGTGCGCCACTACCTCGAAAAGCCGTTTACCAAAGAAGCCTTTGCCGCCGCAGTGAATGATACGCTGGCAGCTATCGCCGCGGCGCAGCGCAAGCCGGCGCTGCTGGAGACGCTCCTGGCCATCTATCACCAGAAGAAGAGCGGCCTGCTGACGATCGGCGCTTCTTCAACGATTGCCTTTGTGAAAGGGGAGCCGGCTGCGTTCGACGCTGCCGGAAAGGAAGATTTTCCGGCTTTTCTTCTGGCCCGGGGGAAGATCAACCGCGAGGATCTGCAGAAGTTTCTGGAGAGCGGCGCCGGAAGGATGTTTTTTACCGAGGCAGGCATGCTGACGCTCGACGATCTGCAGAGCGAATCGTACCACTTCCTGATGAAAACCCTGCTGGAACATCTGCAGAAAACGGCAGCGATCGGCTTTGACGAAGCTGCGGCGCATCCTGACCCGCCGCTGCTCCATGTTTCCATGCCGAGGCTTTTCTATGATGCTGTCAGGCTCTATCCGGAGCAGTTCCAGCCGGAGGAGTTCCTGGCGCACAATGCCGCGTTCTTCCCTGCCAGAACCCCGCTTTTTTATCGCCTGGCAAACCTGATAACCATGCGGGAGAAGGATATCCTGCTGCTGGAAAAAATCAACGGCCACCGTTCTGTGGGCGAACTTCTGCACGGCAATGACAGCCCGCTTGATGCTGCTCTTTTTATGAAATTTCTGCACAGCATGGCAATGATCAAGCTGCAAAGCGCTCCGGGGGCTGAAGCGCTGCCCGGGTTCTTCCAGAAAACCCTCTTCAACAGACCGCTTGACGAGGGGAGCGTCATGGACCGCTGTCGGAGCAGGAGATCGGCTTCGAGCAGACCGTCCAGCGCGAGTTCGCGCAGATCAAGGACAAGGATTATTACGCCATTTTCGGCATGACCCCTGCCAGGTTCAGCTTCAATACGCTGAAGGAGGCCTACTTTACCAAGGTCAGGGAGTATTCGCCGGAACGTTTTATGGAGCTCTCCGGTGCCACCTCCGCCATGGCTCAGGATATTCTGGCGATCTATGCCGATGCCTACAACACCCTCTCCAATGTAGTTGCCAAAGAACGCTACGATGAGCTGCTCAACGACAACCAGACCATGGGGATCGACGGCAAGCAGGACGGCCAGCTGCATGCGAAGATACAGTTCCAGTCCGGCAAGGTCTTTCTCGACATGGGCGAATTCGAGAATGCTGAAAAGGCGCTGCAGGATGCCTATACTCTTGAGCCCGACAACGCCGGTCATGCGGCATTTCTTGCCTGGGCAATCTACCGCAACAGCGCCAACAGCAATTCCCGTGCCGCCCAGGAAAGGGCCAGGAGCCTGCTGACCAAGTCGCTGCAGGTCGCCAAGAGTGCCGAGGCGTTTGCCTTCCGCGGCTGGATGCTCTTTGACGAGGGGCGCGACGGGCTGGCAGAGGGAGAGTTTCTGAAGGCGCTGAAAATAAATGCCAAAGAGCCGAATGCACTGAAAGGGCTCAGGCTTGTTTCCGAAAAAAGAGAAAACGAAAAGAAGGGCGTGCTGCGCCGGTTTTTCAGCTAGAGGTACAGGGTTTAATACCAGGTCGCAATCAAAGGTTGTCATACCCGAATGATTCTATCGGGTATCCAGCAGTAAAAACTGGATTCCCGATTACTGCCTCGGGAATGACAAATAATTTATTGAATGCAACTTGGTATAAGGTCGATGCAACAAGGGCAAAGATAAACGAATTAGAGGATGGAGATTGATGCAACATCAAAAAAGCCCTCCGGCAAATCTGCCTGAGGGCTTTTCAGTCGCTTGTCCTGCAGGGTTTCTTTATGCCTTGCTGACAGAGACAGCTACACAGTTGGCGTTACCGGTGAGCAGCGCTGCTGCATTCAGCGCCGGGTAGTGGTACGGGGCGAAGAGCAGCCCCGGCTGCAGCCGGCCGGAGATCTTTGCTCGGCCGCTCATGGCGGCGGCAGCCGACGTGACGGTCACTGGTGCGCCGTCGCTGATGCCGAGCCTGGCGGCGTCTGCCGGTGCGATCTCGATAAACCCTTCCGGGGCAACGGTGAGGTTGTTGTCCGAGTTGATGGTCGTTGTGCCGCTATGGAAGAGCGCCGGCCCCACAAGCAGTGACATTCCGGCGGCAGCGGCGGCTTTGGCCGTGACCGCGACGATGAGCGGTGCCGAAGCTGAGGCCGGACGGGAGTCGGCGGAAGCGTACAGCGGGTTGGCCGCCTCTATCTCGGCCATGACGCCGGCGGCAGTAACAGCGGCACTGCTGCCGGTAAGCAGATGGTAAAGCCCGGCAAAGATTGACAGGTCTTCGCGGGCGTCCGCCGCTGGCGGTACCGCCTGCAGCAGCGTCTGCACCCTGCCGTCGGGTGTGGTGAAGGTGCCGCTCTTTTCCGCCGGAGACGAAGCGGGGAGCACGATGTGCGCCAGCTGCGAGATTTCGCTTGCGGCCATATCCTGCACGATCAGCAGCTGCAGCTTCTCGAAAGCCTTTCTGATGCGGCGGTTGTCGGGGAAGGATGCCAGCGGGTTGGCCGCGGCAACATAGAGCCCTTTGATCTCGCCGCTTTCGATGCCGGCAATGATGCCGTGCAGATCCCTGCCGTTCTCGCCGGGGGTTGCTCCCATTTCGAGCATGCCGAGGGTGTTGTTCTTCTCGTCGATCGGGAAGACGCCGCCGGCTTCCTTGCCGGTGGCGCCGAGGAGGATGGCGATGTTGGCAACCGCGCTGACGGCATCGGCAGCATGAGCGCTTCTGATGATGTCGGCACCGAAGATGATGGCCGGTCGGCTGCTGCCGGCAAGCAGGGCGGCTGCTTCCTGCAGCGCTGCTTCGGTAACGCCGGCAGCGGCTGCCAGTTCGGCAACGTTTGCTGCGGCAAGGCTTGCTGCCAGTTCCGGGGCAGCGCAGCCGGCAGCGAGCAGTGTCTTGGCAAGGCCGTTGAGCAGGGCGACTTCACCGCCTGGCTGGTACTGGAGGTGCGTGTTGGCGAATTTCTTCAGTTTTACCGCGCGCATGTTGGCCAGAACAAGTTTGGCGTCGTTCTTGGTGGCGGCCTTGATGACCCGGTACTCGATGCCGGTCGATTCGGCGTTGAGATCGGCGCCGATGACGAGAATGGCATCGGCAGTATCGATCCTGTCGATGGTGGCGCTGGCGCCGTCAATGCCGAGCTGCTTCTTGAGGATGGCCAGTGCCGGGGCAAAGCCGTAGCGGGCTTCCGAGTCGATGTGCGGCGAGCCGATAGCTTCCTTTACCAGTTTAGCAAAGAGGAAGTTCTCTTCGTTGGTCAGTCGGGGGGAGGCGATGGCGGCGAATGCCTGCGGCGGGACAGCCTTGATGCCGCTGGCGGCGGCAGTCAGCGCTTCGTCCCAGGAAACCTTTTTGCCGGCGACCAGCGGTGCGGCCAGGCGGGCGGCAGAGTTGAAGGCTGCATAGCCGAAGCGGCCGTTGATGCAGAGGTTCCCCTCGTTGAAGGTGCCGTCGTCGCTGGTAACCCGTTCGATGCGGCCGTCTTTGGCGTGGTACTCGATCTGGCAGCCGGTGCTGCAGAATGAGCAGACGCTCCTGGTGACTTCGAAAGTCCAGGGGCGACCCTTGAACTTGAACGGTTTGCTGATGAGGGTGCCGGTCGGGCAGACGGCAATGCAGTTGCCGCAGAATTCGCAGTTGAGCGGTTTGCCGTCAACGGTGTCGATGATGGTCGCTTCGCCCTTGTTGACCACGGCGATGGCATCGCAGCCGACGATCTCGTGATCGACCTTGACGCATTTCTCGCAGAGAATGCAGCGGTTCGGGTCGCTCTCCAGCAGTTTCCAGTCGTAGCGGATCGGCCGGCGCTCCAGTACGGCTGAATACTCCTGTTTGGCAACTTCCAGGCCGTAGCAGCTGTCCTGCAGGTCGCATTCGCCGCCGGCGTCGCAGACCGGGCAGTCGAGCGGGTGGTTCACCAGCATCAGTTCCATGATCTTTTTGCGGATGACGGTCAGCTTTTCCGATTGCGTGGTAACGGCAATCCCTTCCTTCACCGGAGTGTTGCAGGCGGTCATCGGCCGGTCGACCCCGCTGACCTCGACGGCACAGATGCGGCAGGCGCCGGTGGGAGAGACCTTCTGCAGCCAGCACAGGGTGGGGATCTTGATGCCGAGTTCGGCAGCGGCTTCCAGGATGGTTGTCCCGGCCGCCACGCTGATGTTTTTACCGTCAATCGTCAAACTGACCATGTATATAACTCCTGAAATCAGGCACTAGTCACTAGGCTCTAGGCTCTAGGAAAAAGAATAAATCCTAGAGCCCAGCGCCTAGAGCCTATCGCCCGCATTTATTTATACGGCTGCCATTGCCATGCGGTAGCAGCGCAAGCACCTCTCCGCTTCTTTCACTGCCTTTTTGTTGGCGAACCCGAGCTCTACTTCCTGGTAGTTCCCCTTGCTGGCGCGTTCCTTGCCATGAATCTCCACCTGGTGCGGACGGGCAGCCGAGTCGAGCCATGGCACCTGCTCATTCTTGTCGTAGACCGGCAGATAGGAGAGGATATCCTCCAGCAGCTCTTCATCGGTGATATAGGCTTTGCCCTCTTCCAGCCAGCGCTGGATGACCCGCGCCGCCCGGTGGGCGTTACCGATGCAGGCAACCACGGTCAGCGGACCGATTTCGGCGTCACCGCTGGCGAAGACGCCATCAAGGTCGGTAATCAGGGTGCGGGCAAGTTCGTTCCCCATGCCGTCCTTGAGCCCTTTGCCGTCAGCCCCTTTGAGCGGCACGTATTTGGTGACGACAGTGTTCCATTTGGTGATGTCGATGCCGCTGTCGGCCGGGATGAAAGAGAGATCCGGGTCCTGGCCGATGGCCGGGATGACGGTGTCGCACTCGATGACGAATTCGCTGCCTGCCATCGGCTCCGGGCGGCGGCGTCCCGATGCATCCGGCTCGCCCAGCGCCATCCTGACGCACTCCACCCCGGTAATCTGGCCGCTTTCATCGGCGAGAACCTTGGTGGGGAGCACCTGGAACTCGAACTGGACCCCTTCCTCGTCGGCGCCGTCCACTTCCCAGACATCCGCCGGCATCTCCTTGCGGGAGCGGCGGTAGACAAGATAGGAGGCTTCGGCGCCTTCCCGCAGGGCAACCCTGACACAGTCGATGGCGGTGTTGCCGCCGCCGACGACGACGACTCTTTTTCCCATGCCGGTCGGTTTGCCCATGTAGGCTTCACGGAGGAAGTCGATACCTCCCTTGAGGAACCCCTTGTAGCCGGCATCTTCACCCTCGACTCCCATCGGTTTGGAGCGGTGGGCGCCGGGGGCGAGGAGGACGGCGTCGAATTTCTCTTTCAGTTCCGCCAGGGAGATGTCCTTGCCGATGCGGGTGTCATAGATGATTTCCACTCCCATGGCGGCGATGATGTCGATATCGCGCTGCAGAATATGGCGCGGCATCCGGTAGGCAGGAATGCCGACGGCAATCATGCCGCCGCCGTACCCTTCGGGGAGTGCTTCGTAGATGGTGCAGGGGTAGCCTTCCAGGGCAAGATAGTAGGCTGCGGCCAGACCGGCCGGGCCGGCGCCGACTATGGCAACCGTCTTGTTCCTGCGCGGTTTGGGCTGCATCGGCGGCGTCGCCTGATGCTGCCATTCATAGTCGGAAGCGGAGCGCTTCAGCACCATGATGCTGATCGGCTCATCCACGTTCTTGCGGCGACAGGCGGTCTCGCAGGGGTGCGGGCAGACGCGGCCGCAGACGGAAGGGAGCGGCATGTTGTCGCGGATGACGGCCAGCGACTCGTCGAAACGGTAATCCTTGATCGCCTCGATATAGGCCGGGATGTCGATATGCGCCGGGCACTTGTCCTGGCAGGGGGCGGTGTATTTGTGGATATAGCGGTGTTCCCCGCGCTGCGGCTTGCCGCCGTTGATGCGGGCGACAAACTCGTCGCGGTAATACTGGACAGCGTCCATGACCGGAATGGTTGAACTCTGGCAGAGGGTGCATTTGCAGTTGGTCAGCAGTTCCTTGAGGTCGGCGACAGTGTCGAGATCCGACTCTGTGGCGTTCCCGTCAAGCACTGCTGCCAGAAGGTCGGCGAGCACCTTGGTTCCCTTTTTGCCCGGAGTACATTTGCCGCAGCAGTAGAGGGTCTGCACTCTCTGCATGTACTCGGCGGCCATCGCCGGGATATCCACGCTTCCGTCAAAAACGATGAAACCGTCCCACCCCATGAATGCAGCCATCGGGTGTTCGCCGTCATGCGCAACCGGCAGGCGGAAGGTCGCCTCTGTGACTTCGCCGCCTTTGCGGTTGTCGATAATATTCCTGCCCCAGCTGGAAAAAACCACCTGCGCCACTTAAGCCTCCAGCGCAACCCGCCCTGCAATGCCAGGGTAAAGCTGCATAACTATTTGCTATTATTGAATAAACTGTCACCGGCTAATTGTATACAGTATGCAGGTTTATCACAGTTATCATTGCGA
>JAGFXN010000088.1 GCA_017861215.1 Deltaproteobacteria bacterium
ATTTGTGTTTTCCCTTGCTCTATTGAAAACCAGTTTACGCCAGACCCAGACCGGTAAGCTTCTTGATGATTTCGCTTGCTGACTCCTCCACCGATTTGTTGGTGACATCTATCGTCAGCCACTGCGGATTCTTTCGGTAGAGCTGCTTGCAGCAGATAAGCTCGTCAAGGATTTCGTCATAGCTGGCATATTTGCTGCGCGGACTCTGCTGCATCTGCATCAGCCTGGCGGTACGCAGCTCCACCAGACGCTTGGCATCGATCAGCAGCCCCACAATCCGGTTCTGGACAATCTCGAACAGTTCCCGCGGCGGCTCAATCCCCTTCACCAGCGGGATGTTCGCCACCTTGAAGCCTTTATGGGCCAGATACATCGACAGCGGGGTCTTCGATGTCCGTGACGCACCGACCAGCACAATATCGGCCTTGTACAGATATCTGAGCTCCTGGCCGTCATCCTGTTTTACCGTGAAATTTACCGCCTCCATCCGCTTGTGGTAATCGGCATTGATCTCGTACAGCAGCCCCGGCTCCTGCTGCGGCGCCAGTCCCAGCATATCGGAAAACTTGTAAAGAATCGGGCTGAGCAGATCGATGACCTCAAGCCCGTGCTGCTCCGCCTCGAACTGCAGATACTGGGCAAGGTCCCTGTTCACCAGCGTGCAGATGATGAGGCCGGGCGGATTTGCAGCCGCTTCAACAGCTTTCTTCATGTCTGCCTGGGTGCGGAGCTGGTTGAAACGGTGCAGCTTTATGTCCGCATCCCGGAACTGGGTAAGAACCGCCCGCATCACTCTTTCAGCGGTTTCCCCGGTTGCATCGGAAAAGAGGTAAAGATTATGGATGGCCCGCTCCTTGATACAGTTAATGCAGCCACTTTAATAATAGCAGGCTATAATTAAGATTCAACATAATTTTATACATTTTCATGAAATTCTTTGCTGATCGTTTCCTGCACTGTTGGCGAGAAGATCAACTCGATTGCCGTCAGCGCAAGTGCTGTCGCCCCTTCCACTGCAGCCATCTCCCCCTGGAGCGATACCGTTGCCTGGGCAAAGCCGTCGGTGTGAATATTGATGCCTTCACCAATGGGCACATGAGGATGAATGGTCGGCACCACCTGCGAGAGGTTGCCGATATCCGACGAACCCTTGTTTCTGTCCGGAGGCGAGGCAGCCTCTTCGAGCCCGAGACGGGCAAGCTGTCCGGAGTAGAGCCGGTAGAAGGAGGGGAGTATCTTCAGCGGCGCAATTACCCGCGGATCTGCCTCTGTCTCCAGGCGGCAGCCGGTGGCAACGGCAGCCCCGGCCGCGCAGGCGGCAACCCGTTCTTTTGAGCGCTCCATTTCCTGCAGATCGTCCGCCCTGACGTAGAAATAGCAGGAGGCTTTGGCCGGAATGATGTTCGGGGCTGTCCCTCCGTCGGTGATGATGCCGTGAATCCTGACATCCTGCCGGGTCTGTTGGCGCAACGCATTCACCGCCGTAAAGGTCTGAATGACCGCATCAAGGGCATTGACGCCATCTTCCGGATAGGCGGCCGCATGAGCCGGCCGGCCGTAAAAGGTAAACCTGATCTTGGTCAGGCCGAGAAAATGCTTGATCACCTGCCTGCGGGAAGAGGGATGCACCATCATCGCAAAGTCGATGCCGGCAAAACAGCCCGCCTGTATCATCTCTATCTTGCCGATGCCGAGCTCTTCGGCCGGTGTGCCGAAGATGGAGACAGCAGCAGCGTCAGGCGGCAGCAGGGAGCGCAGCAGCAGAGCTGCTCCGGTTGCCGCCGCGGCAATTATGTTGTGTCCGCAGGCATGGCCGAGTCCGGGGAGCGCATCCATCTCGGCAATCAAGGCAATGGCCGGGCGACCGCTGCCGCTCCTCCCCCGGAAGGCGGTTCCCATACCGGCAAGACCGGTCTCTACGGCGAAACCGTGCGCGGCAAGAATGCCGGTCAGCAGGGCGGCTGCCCTGATCTCCTGCAGCGAAATTTCCGGGTCGGCATGCAGCGTCCTGACTATGCTGATGATTTCCGGGGAGAGAGCTTTGGCTGCGGCCAGGACCTGTTCAAGCTTGGGCTTATCGTTCATTAGAATTCCAACATGATTAATTTAATGAAAACTATATCTCATGATTGGGCGCTGTCAAGGTTTTAATTGCGATAATTATGGAGTTTTGCTAGCTTGACCAGACTTAGCGGAGTGCTTCTCATGAGAGGATCGACAATGACTACTGGCAAGTGGGCGGAAATAACCTGCGCCGTACCCGCGGCGATGGCGGAAGATCTGGCGGATTTTCTGCTGGAACTGACCGGCAACGGGGTCAGCATAGAAAACAGGACGGTTGACACCTTCAATATCGATGACCTGGCGGAGGAAACGGTCAAAAGCGTAAAAGGGTATCTCCCGGCCGATGACCGGCTGGCGGAGGCCCTTGCCAGGATAGATGCATACCTTGTGGCCCGCGGCGCCGCTGTTGCCGGTTTTTCCCATACCCCGTCGACAGTGGCCATCCTGCAGGAAGAGGATTGGGCAAACTCCTGGAAAGAGCATTTCAAACCGACCCGCATCGGCAACCGTCTGGTGATCAAGCCTTCGTGGGAAAGCTTCACCCCGCAGAGCGGCGATATCGTGCTGGAACTCGACCCGGGCATGGCGTTCGGCACCGGCACCCACGCCACGACCAGGCTCTGCCTGGAGGCTCTGGAGAGGCTCATCTATACAGAGCAGGCCCTGGCCCGGGGTGAGGGGGTCCTTGATGTCGGCTGCGGTTCCGGAGTGCTCGGCATAGCCGCTGCCCTTTTCGGCGCCGCCAGGGTGGTAGCCATAGATATTGACCCGATAGCCATTACCGTTACGACTGACAACGCCGCCATAAACGGCGTCGCCAAAACTCTTGCCGCCTCGCAACTGCCGCTGGCTGAAGTTAGCGGTGAATATTCGCTGGTTGTGGCCAATATTCTTGCCGAAGCGCTGGTGCAGATGAGCGCGCTGCTGACGGCAAGAGTGGTTGCGGACGGTTTCCTCATTCTCTCCGGCATTCTTGCCGAGCGCGAAGAGTTTGTCATCGCCGGCTTTGCGGCGCAGCCTCTCACCCTGCACGCAGTAACCCGGCAGGAAGAGTGGTGCTGTATCGTTTTCCGCAAGGCAGCGGCATGAGGCGTTTTTTCGTCGAGGCGCAACTGCTCGGGCAGGGCTCCGCTGTGATCAGCGGCGAAACCGGCCACCATATCGCCACCGTGCTGCGTCTCAAGGCAGGAGAGACGATTCTGCTGGCCGACGGTCACGGCAGGGAGGCAATTGCCAGGATTACTTCTCTGGACAAGGACAGGGTCAACGTGGAGATCGCACCTCCCGGCTGCCCTGCTCCGGGAGAAGAGACGGTCCGCATCACCCTCTATCAGGGGCTTCCCAAGGGAGAGAAGCTCGACCTGATCCTGCAGAAGTGCACCGAGCTTGGCGTTGCCCGAATAGTGCCGTTCATGGCAGAGCGCTCGGTAGCAAGGCTGGCCGGCGAAAGGCTTGACAAGAGAGTGCAGCGCTGGGAACGGATCGTCAGGGAGGCCGCCAGGCAGTCAGGACGGAGCAGGATCCCGACCATCGGCTTTGCGGAAAACCTGCGGACCGCCCTGCAGAGCGACCACAGCGAGCTCAGGCTGCTGCTCTGGGAAGGGGAGCAGGAGATGGGACTGCGGCCGGTTCTGGAGCGGACCGGCAAAGCGGCCTCAGTCGCCGTCATTATCGGCCCGGAAGGCGGCTTGACCGCGGCTGAAGCAGCAGCAGCGACCGCGTCGGGCTTTACGCCGATCACGCTCGGCAGCAGGATTCTGCGTACCGAAACAGCCGGGCCGGCTGCAGTGGCGATTCTGCAGTATGTATTGGGGGACATGGGGTAAACAGCCGGAAGGATCCGACCCGATGGCACGCGTCTGCCGGCGGGAAGGTATGCGTGAACGTTCGTGCCCGACGGGGTTGCGCAGGCGCGTTGAGAAGCAGCGATCTGCCGCGTCCGGCGCGTTTCAGCTCCTTGAGACCCGGCGGATCCGTTGGAGCCTGGTGCGGCTCACCGGCCGTTATGCGGTTACGCCGTGAATAATCGCCAGCAGTTCCTCGCCGAATACGGCGGCCTGCCAGTTCTTTAGCCCGACGATAGCGGCGATTTCCGTCGGCGCCGATTCGGCCAGACCCTCAAGAAGAGTATTGTTTACCAGCACGCCCGCATCGATACCGAGCCTGGCCGCCTTTTGCGTGCGCCACTCCTTCAGAGCCTTCAGCCGCTCATCCTGAAGACGGCTGCGCTCCGGCCTCTTTTTCTGGGCAAACACCGGCAGCGCTTCCGACGGCAGCTTTCTGCCATCCCGTACCGCCTGCAGAATCTGTTTGCCGTACCGATCAAGCAGCTTGGGGGAAAGACCACCGATGCCGTTCAGGTCGGCTATCGACGAAGGGTTGCGCTCGGCAATCTCGCGGAGCGCTTCGTTGCCGAGGATCTTGAACGGCGGCAGATCCTTCTTCTCCGCCTCTTCATCACGGAACCGCAGCACCCCTTCAAGCACGGCAATTGCTGACGGCCTCATCCGGGAGGCACCCTTGAAGCGGGCCGACAGAGGGTCTTCGCTTCTTTCCGTCGTCCTGACCCGGCTTAACAGTTCACACTCCTCCAGCACCCAGGAGAGCCGGCCTTTTTCTGCCAGCTCGGTGGTCAGCTCCCCGTACAGGTCGAGCAGCAGGCTGGTGTCCTTGGCGGCATAGTCGATCATCTCCGGCGGCAGCGGCCTTCTGCTCCAGTCCGCCTGCTGGTAGCGCTTGTCGAGATCGACGCCGAAGCGCTTCTTCAGGACGGCCGCCAGCCCCACACCCGGCTCGCCAAGAAACTGGCAGGCAATCATCGTGTCGAACAGGTTGACTATTTCGATGCCGAAACCGCGATGGAGCATCCTGACATCATAGTCGGCGCCGTGAAAAACCTTGACGATGGCCGGGTCGGCAAAGTGCGGCACCAGCGGCGAGAAGTCCGGACAGGCAAGCGGGTCGATGATGAAGTTCTGCGTCTCGGTCGATGCCTGGAGCAGGCAGACCTGCTCACGATAGTGGTGCATGGAATCGGCTTCCAGGTCCCAGGCAAGCACTTTCTGCTTGTTGAAAAGTTCTGCTGCCTGCTGAAGCTGTTGCGAATTGGTGATCATCTCGATGGGAGTCATAGCGTATCTTTCTATGGTCAGAATTCCTGTACAGTCCGGTACAGTGTCGTCCGTTGCGCCGCCCTGAAGCCGGCGCCCCTGATCAGGGTTATCATCTCTGTCATGCTCATCCTGAAGCTGCAGCCGGCGGCGGCCACGACATTCTCCTCCAGCATGGTGCCGCCAAGGTCGTTGGCGCCGAAGAAGAGGGCAACCTGCGCCATCTTCGCCCCCTGAGTCACCCATGATGCCTGAATGTTGGGGACATTGTCCAGAATAATACGGGACAGTGCCAGCACTTTCAGGTATTCGACCCCGGTGGCACTGCTGCCGCCGAGCTCGGTATTCCCCGGCTGGTAGGTCCAGGGGATGAAGGCAGTGAACGAGCCGCCACCTGCCTGCAGTTCGCGCACCCGGAACATATGCTCGACGATCTCTTCTGCCGTCTCCCGGCTGCCGAACATCATGGTCGCTGTGGTCGGCATCCCTGCCAGGGCCGCCTCCCGCATCACCTCGGCCCAGCCGCTCCAGCCGATCTTTCTGGGGGAGATCTCCTGCCGTACCCGGTCAACGAGAATCTCCGCCCCGCCGCCGGGGATCGAGTCGAGCCCGGCGGCCTTGAGCCGCCTGACAGTCTCCCGCAGCGACAGCCTGGAAATGGCGGCAATCTGCGTGATTTCCGCCGGCGACAGGGAGTGATTCTGCAGCTGCGGGAAGCGCTGCCGTATTTTGCCAAAAAGCTGCTCGAACCAGTCGATGCCGAGATCAGGGTGCAGCCCCCCCTGCATCAGCAGCTGGGTGCCGCCTGCCGCGATCAGCTCTTCAATCTTGGCAAAGATCTCCTCCTCCGCCAGCAGGTAGGCATCCGCAGCGTCATGGTCCCGGTAGAAGGCGCAGAATTTACACTTCGATTCGCAGATATTGGTGTAGTTGACGTTACGGTCCACCACGAAGGTAACCAGATTGTCCGGGTGCAGCCGCTTCCTGATCCCGTCGGCGAGCCTGCCGAGCTGCAGCAGATCGCCTTCTGCCAGAAGCAGCAGCGCCTCCTCTCTGGTGAGCGGTTCGCCCGCTGTCGCTTTGCTGATTATGGTCTCAAGACTGTTCATCGAAAAAATCTCCAACTATGGCAATCCAGGCCTGAAATCAAGAGCATGAACCGCCCGCTCCCTTCGGTCGCTCAGGACGCAAGGGACGCAAAGGAAACGCAATGACTTCAAGAACATGCAAACCCGTTTATTGGGGCTCCTGGCGTTCTCGCTTAAGAGCGCCTACTCTTGGTTGCGTGCATTGCGGTTACCATGGTTTTTATGCTCAATACATCCTCAATTCGTTGTACAGCGTATCCCGTTCCACCGGCCGCCGACCGGCCTGGCGGATCATGTTGATGATAGCGTCTTTCGTCATGACCTGCGGCGCCGAGGCCCCGGCGTCATGGCCGATTTTTTCCTCCACCACGGTGCCGTCCAGATCGTTTACCCCGAAACAGAGGGCGGTCTGGGCGATCTTCTCCCCCAGCATCACCCAGTACGCCTTGATATTGGCGAAGTTGTCAAGGTAGAGCCGGGCCACCGCCAGCGTTCTCAGGTCGTCGACGCCGCTGCTCAAGGGGTTTTTCAGGTGGCCGAGCGGGTTGTTCTCCTTCTGAAAGGAGAGCGGGATAAAGAC
>JAGFXN010000089.1 GCA_017861215.1 Deltaproteobacteria bacterium
GACGGCTTGATACCCCTGCAGCGCCAGCGCCTCAGCCATCGCCGCCGACTCGAACTGGTTTGTCTTGCACCCTAATGTTGTTATGGCAACTTTAAGCATAGCTGACCTGCATTTCGCCTTTCCTTGTGCCCCGTGCCTTGAGCCTCTCGCCTGCCGTCATTCTATCCACCCGCCGCCGACGACCTCTTCCCCATTATAAAAAACCGCTGCCTGGCCCGGTGTTACCCCTTTTTCCTGAACCGCAAAGCGTACGGCAGCCCGGCCGTCGGCCAGAGGTGTTACGATACATGGTGCCGCCCTGTGGCGGTAACGTATCTTGCACCTTAGCTCCGTATCTGCAGGAGCAGGTGACTGCAGCCAGTTGCAGCTGCTGATGGTGAAACCTTCCCGGTAAAGTGCACCCTCCAGACCGACAACGACCCGGTTCGTGTCAGTTTCGAGCCTGATGACATAGAGAGGCTCGCTCCAGGCTATGCCCATGCCGCGGCGCTGCCCGACCGTGTAGCGGTGAAGCCCCTTGTGCCGCCCGATTACCGTACCGTCTGCCAGGACAAAATCTCCCGGTGTTGCGAGAACGGCTCTTCTCTCCAGAAAACCTATATAGTCGCCATCCGGAATGAAACAGATATCCTGGCTGTCATCCTTCTGCGCCACTGGAATGCCAAGATCTGCGGCTATTCTTCTGACGTCACTCTTCTCTCTCATTTCGCCAAGAGGGAAAATGATCCGCCTGAGCAGTTCCCTGTCAAGTGAAAAGAGGAAATAGGACTGATCCTTGGAGAGATTAACCGCCTGGAGGAGATGCGTCGTGCCGTCAGCGGCGGTTGCAATCCTGGCATAATGCCCCGTGGCAAGGTACTCCGCACCGAGATCAACCGCCATATCCAGCAGGGCGCCGAATTTTATCAGCTGATTGCACCTGGCACATGGATTCGGTGTTCTGCCGGCCTGATACTCACGGACAAAATATGCCATTATCTCCGTGGCAAAACAGCTTTCAAAAGCGGCGACGTAATGCGGAATCCCGAGACAGGCAGCTACCCGCGCCGCATCCTCAACTGCGGCAGTTGAGCCGTCGAAAAGGCGCATGGTTATGCCGATAACCTCATGACCGTCGGCTTTCAGCAGCGCTGCGCTCACCGAAGAGTCAACCCCGCCGCTCATGGCGACGGCTATCTTTTTCTTTGCCGGCAATTGCATAGGCTCCCCGGTAAAAATAGAAGCGGGAAGCCATTCTGCGACCTCCCGCTCATCTTGACAAGTAAACTGCCTTATCTGCTGCTATCCGGCAAGTTTCTTTTTTATCTCTTCCTGCCCGTTTAAGAGGGCCTGATACTTTCTGTCCAGTTCGCGAATCTGGTCAAAGAGACAGGAGATGGCCTTTGCCTCAGGATCAGGCATATTGCCGTGCTGAAGGTCGGGTTTCTCGGGCGGTTTCTCTTCAGTCATGACCACTCGTCCCGGTATTCCGACAACGGATGAGTTCGGCGGCACCTCCTTGACAACTACGGAGTTTGAGCCGATCTTGCTGTTGGCGCCGACCGTGAAAGGGCCGAGTACTTTGGCGCCGGAGCCGATGACTACATTGTCACCGATCGTCGGATGTCTCTTGACCTTGTCCCAGGTGACCCCTCCCAGAGTCACGCCGTGATACATGGTAACGTTATCGCCGATTTCAGCGGTTTCGCCGATTACCACTCCCATACCGTGATCAATAAAGAACTTGCGGCCGATCCTGGCGCCAGGGTGAATCTCGATGCCGGTGATAAAGCGTGAGACCTGCGACGTAAATCGGCCGAGAAATAACATGCCATGCGTCCAGAACCAGTGGGCGATGCGGTGCAACCAGATGGCATGCAGGCCCGGATAGCAGAAGAGGACTTCAACTACATTGCGTGCCGCCGGATCACGGTCAAAGACAGAGAGTATATCCTCTTTCATGCGGGCAAACATCGTAATACACCTCCTGAACCGTATATCCTATATTTTATGGCTAACATACCCTACCAATTTAGTCAAGTAGATAGCCAAAAGAAAGGCGGGCTAGAGGCCCGCCTTTCTTTTTGTGACCTGTCAAGCTTGCCGACTAGTTGAGTGCGGCTTTCAGGTACTCCCTGTTCAGTTTGGCGATAAACTTGACGTTAATCCCCTTTGGACAGGCTGCCTGGCATTCGTAGTGGTTACTGCAGTTTCCAAAACCGCAGCCCTGCAAGGCTTCCGTCATGGCATGTACCCGGACGGCAGCCTCTGCCTTGCCTTGCGGCAGAGCGGCAAGCTGCGCAACCTTGGCACTGGTAAAAAGCATGGCGCTGCCGTTGGGGCAACCGGCAACACAGGCGCCACAGCCGATGCATTCAGCAGCATCCATGGCATAATCCGCATCCGGCTTCGGAATGAGGATGGCATTGCCATCAGCGATACCGCCGGTATGACAGGAGGTGTAGCCGCCGGACTGGATAATGGTGTCAAGAGCACTCCGGTCAACCACCAGGTCCTTGACAATCGGGAAGGCACGTGCCCGCCACGGCTCGATGAAGATGCTGTCACCATCCTGAAAAGAGCGCATATGGAGCTGACAGACAGTGGTACGCTCCTGGCCGCCATGCGCTACACCGTTGACCACCTGTGAACACATGCCGCAGATACCTTCACGACAGTCATGATCAAAGGCAATCGGGTCAATCCCTGTTTTTATCAGGGTCTCGTTTACTTCGTCAAGCATCTCCAGAAACGACATATCCGGGCTGACATGCTTGGCATCATAGGTCTCCAGCTTGCCGGGCGCATCAGGTCCCTTCTGGCGCCAGACATGGAGCTTCAGATTCATGGTATTGGCATTGTGTTCGCTCATTATTTATAACTCCTTACCGCCAGATGGACGTTATCGAATTTCAACGGCTCCTTGTGGAGTTCCGGCTCTTTGCCGACACCCTTGAATTCCCAGGCTGCAACATGGCAGAAGTCGGCATCATTACGCTTGGCTTCGCCGTCCGGCATCTGGTGCTCAACACGGAAATGACCACCGCAGGACTCTTCACGGGTCAGTGCATCCTTGCTGAGAAGCTCGGCAAACTCGAGGAAGTCGGCCACGCGCCCGGCATTCTCCAGCTGCTGGTTGAGTTCACCGCCGTCACCGGAAATATTGACATTGTTCCAGAACTCTTCACGCAGCTTCGGAATCTCTTTGAGAGCATTCTTGA
This sequence comes from Deltaproteobacteria bacterium, assembly GCA_017861215.1. GTDB lineage: Bacteria > Desulfobacterota > Desulfuromonadia > Geobacterales > DSM-12255 > VEOV01. The sequence goes on from JAGFXN010000089.1 coordinate 3,201, forward strand.
GGCTGGCGTCGCTTCTGGCCATACCGACATTTTCCCACATGACCTTGCCCAGCGCCCGGTAAATCTCGCTGACTGTCTTTTTACCCTTGAGGGAGAACATCTTGTTGATATCACCTTTGACATCCTCGATCGACTTCTTGACTTCGGCATGATCGAGGGAGTAGTCGCCCGGCTTGATGCCGGCAAGGTAGCCGCCGATGGTGTAGGGGATGACGAAGTAGCCGTCGGCCAGACCTTGCATCAGCGCTGATGCACCGAGACGGTTGGCGCCGTGCACCGAGAAGTTGGCCTCGCCGAGGACGAAGAGACCGGGCACATTACTCATCAGGTTGTAGTCGACCCAGAGGCCGCCCATTGCATAGTGGGGAGCAGGGTACATCCGCATCGGCCGCTTGTAACCGTTCTCGTCGGTGATCTTCTCGTACATCTCGAAAAGATTGCCGTAGCGCTCGCGAATGGTGTCCTCGCTGAGCCGCTTGATCGATGCTGCAAAATCGAGGTAGACACCGCGACCGCCGGGGCCGACGCCGCGGCCGTCGTCGCACTGCTCCTTGGCGGCACGGGAAGCGATGTCACGCGGCGCCAGGTTGCCGAAGCTCGGGTACTTCCGCTCCAGATAGTAGTCACGGTCCTCTTCTGCTACTTCGTTCGGATGCTTGCCGCAGTCTTCCTTCTTCTTCGGCACCCAGCAGCGGCCGTCATTCCTGAGCGATTCGGACATGAGAGTCAGTTTTGACTGGTGGTCGCCGGTCTGCGGGATGCAAGTCGGGTGAATCTGGGTGTAGCAGGGATTGGCGAAGTAGGCGCCCTTCTTATGGGCCTTCCAGTTGGCCGTAACCGAGCAGCCCATGGCATTGGTAGAGAGGTAGAACACGTTGACGTAGCCGCCTGTTGCCAGACAGACTGCATCGGCCATATGAGCGCGTATTTCACCGGTAATCAAGTCACGAATGGTGATGCCCTTGGCAACGCCGTCAATAACGATCAGGTCGAGCATCTCGGTACGGTTGAACATCTTGACCGTTCCGGCCTTGATCTGGCGAGAGAGGGCGGAGTAGGCGCCAAGAAGCAGCTGCTGGCCGGTCTGCCCGCGGGCAAAGAAGGTACGGGAGACCTGGGCGCCGCCGAAGGAGCGGTTGTCGAGATAACCGGCATAGTCACGGGCGAAAGGTACACCCTGGGCAACGCACTGGTCGATTATGTTGTTGGATACCTGGGCAAGACGCCAGACATCGGCCTCACGGGCGCGGAAGTCGCCCCCCTTGATGGTGTCGTAGAAAAGACGGTAAATGGAGTCGCCGTCATTCGGATAGTTTTTGGCAGCATTGATCCCGCCCTGGGCAGCAATGGAGTGGGCGCGCCGCGGCGAGTCCTGATAGCAGAACGCCTCCACGTTGTAGCCAAGCTCGCCGAGAGATGCTGCGGCAGCGCCACCGGCCAGGCCGGTACCTACCATGATGACTTTGTACTTACGCTTGTTGGCAGGGTTCACCAGCTTCAGATCGAAGCAGTGCTTGTCCCATGTTTTTTCAATCGGTCCGGTTGGACATTTTCCGTCGAGTATCACTCTGAACCCCCTATTTAATCAAAGCGCTGGCAAGTATGGAGAGCGGAATAACCGCATAACCGGCGAGCAGGATGAAGGCAACTGCTTTACCAATAGTCGAAATGGTGCACTGCGTCCTGTCAGTGTTCCACCCCATGGTCTGGAAAAAGCTCTGAATGCCATGCGAAAGGTGAAAAAACAGGGCGCACATTGCCGCAACGTAGATAAAAGCAATACCGCCATTCTTGAATGCCGACACCACCATAGTAAAGACATCATAGCGGCCGAGCGCATCGACACCTTTGACAATGCCGGGGGTTACCCTGGCGGTGAAGTGCAGAATGTGAAAGGTGACGAAGAGCGCAATCAGGAGCCCCGTCCAGATCATGCTGGTACTGGCGAAAGTTGCCTTGATCTGCTTCTTGACCGCATAGACAGTGGGATTCGCGGCACTGTTCTCCAGGGTCAGCTGTATCCCGTAGAAGATATGGATCGCTACAAAAGCAAAGAGCCCGGCACGGAAAATCCAGACCAGCGGCCCAAGATCATGCAGGTGCTTCGCATATGCATTGATCCCGTCAGGGCCAATAAAAATTGAGGAGTTGCCCAGCATGTGGACAACGGCGAACAGGACCATACACTGGCCGGTAATCGCCATGAAAACCTTTCTGCCAACGACACTTTTTAGTATTTGCATGTTTCTTTCCCTTTTTGCGAGAGATTTACAGCAGGTTTGAAGTAGATGCCGCTTCTGCAGAAAGCTGCAAAAAGCGGTTCGAAGTGCTCAGACAGTGGTTTCTTCACGGTGGTCCCCGCAAGCTGCTGAATGTTTGCATAATCTCCTTCCTTTCCCGAAATGTGATAGCATACGATCAGTCTTTACCACTGAATGGACTCTTGAAATTTTCGCAAAACATACTAGACAGCGTTTTAGAAAAAATCAATATAAATAATGTATACAGTGTCCAAATAAAGCCGTTTTGTAAAGCGGCCTGCCGCTTGCCCCCTCCTGACTTGACACCCCCGTGACGATGGCAGATAATCTTTAAATCATCCGCTTGAAAGGCGACCCAATAATGCAATTCACCCTGCTGAAGAAAGATCCGCTCTCATCAGCCCGGCGCGGGCAGCTGCAGACTCCGCACGGCACCATCGAAACACCGATCTTCATGCCGGTCGGCACCCATGCCGCCATGAAGGCAATGACCCCGGAGCAGGTGACCGCCACCGGCGCCCAGATCATCCTCTCCAATACCTACCACCTGCATCTGCGCCCCGGCGAGAGTCTGGTGGAGAAAGCCGGCGGGCTCCACAGATTCATGGCGTGGGACAAGCCGATCCTCACCGACTCGGGCGGCTTCCAGGTTTTCTCCCTCCCCAACAAGCGGATTACCGAGGATGGCGCCTACTTCCGCCACGAGGTCACCGATGAAGAGGTGTACCTTGATCCTGCACGGGCGATCGCCATCCAGGAGGCGCTTGGCGCCGACATAATCATGGCCTTTGACGAGTGCATCCCCTACCCCTGCGATAAACAGTATGCCGCCCAGTCTACTCGGAAAACCCTGCGCTGGGCGGAAGCCTGCCTGAAGGCCCAGACCCGCAAAGACCAGGCGCTGTTCGGCATCATCCAGGGGAGCATCTTTGAGGATCTGCGCGAGATGTGCGCCCGGGAACTGGTGGCCATGGATTTCCCCGGCTATGCCATCGGCGGCGTCTCTGTCGGTGAGGGACTGGAACTGCTCAAGAAAGTCGTCGCCATGACCGAGCCTTTTCTCCCCGAAAATAAACCCCGTTATCTCATGGGGGTCGGTCTGCCCGAGGATGTCCTCGAAAGCGTCGAGCGCGGCATGGACATGTTCGACTGCGTCATTCCCACCCGCTATGCCCGGAGCGCCACCCTCTTCACTCGCCGCGGCAGGATCCGCCTCACCAACAAGAACTACCGCAGGGACTTCTTCCCCATCGATCCGAGCTGCAGCTGCTACGCCTGCAGAAATTTCACCCGGGCCTACATCCACCACCTTTTCAACGCCAACGAGGTCCTCTCCGCCATACTTGCCAGCATTCACAATGTCACCTTTTA